>WFSF01000267.1 GCA_015486155.1 Armatimonadota bacterium | reverse complement strand
GCCGGGGGCCCTCCACCACCGTGCGCACGATGGGGGAGCCGAGCACATGGGCGGTGCGGATCATATTCTGCAAGTAGTCGGGATTGGTCCCCGTCGCCCCCAGCTCCAGGTAGAGCCCCAGCGCGGCCGCCTTGTCCCTCAGGCCGGCCACATAGCCGTAATCGAGGCTGTCCAGGTGGCGGGCGTCGGCCAGGAAAATGCCGTCCAGGGAGATCTCCGCGGCCTTCCGCAGATAGTGTTCGACGGCCATCGGCGGGTTGTCCCTGGGGGTATAATCCCAGAGCCCGGCGGCGTAGTGGTAACTATAGGTGTGCAGGCCGATTTTCATCGTCCGCGTTCCGTCCCCTTTCCAAGCTCACCCCAAGTGCGCTTCGGGCAGAAGCCTCCTCCCGCCGGAACGGCTCCCGACGACCTGCCTCTGCCCGCCTGGCACAGTATAGGCGTGCCCCACAGGGGTGTCAATGCGGCGCAGGAGCGCGCGGCCCGGCGGGGAATCCTCCAACACCGATGAATCCCGCCCCCGACAGAATCAAGGTGATCGGCTGCGAGGTGCTGGCCCGCGAGCTGCGCTTCTGCGCGGCGAGGGCCCGCCTCGCGGTGGACCTGGTGCTCCTGCGCCAGGGCCTGCACTCCAACCCGGACACCCTGCGCGCCCGCGTGCAGGCCGAGGTGGACGACACCGATGAAAAGGACTACCGGGCCGTGGCGCTCGGCTACGGGCTGTGCAGCAACGGCGTGGTGGGGGTGAGCGCGAGGGGAATCCCCCTCGCGCTCGCCCGCGCCCACGACTGCATCACCCTGCTCCTGGGCTCCGCGGAGAGATACGCCGAGCACTTTCGGCGGCGCCCAGGCACCTACTACTACAGCGCGGGGTGGATCGAGCGCGGGGACGACGCGGTCCCCCGCAGGCCGGAGGACGGAGCCGGGCTGGAGGCGCCCTTCAAGGAGCTGGTGCGGAAATACGGGCGGGACAACGCGGAATACCTGATGGAGTTCCAGTCCGCCTGGGTGGAGCGCTACACGCACGCCGCGCTGATCGACACCGGGCTGGGCGAGACCGAGCGATACCGAAAACACGCCCGGCGCGTCGCCGCGGAGCAGGGATGGTCATACCTGGAGATCCCCGCCGACCTCTCCCTGCTCCAGAGCCTGATGGACGGAGACTGGGACGAAGGCCGGTTCCTGGTGATCCATCCCGGCCGCCAGGTCATCGCCCGCGTGGGGCCGGAAATCGTGGCCGAGGCCGCCTGCGCCCAATGCGGAGCCGGGGGAAAGGCGGGACCTGCCCCATGAGCGAGATCCTCGCCGAAGACGCCGCAACGGCCAAACCACAGGTGCCGCTTTCCGCCAGGCTGACCCTGGGCAGCACCCTACTGGCGGTGCTGATATCCGTCATCTGGGGCACCAATCCCACCGCGCTCAAGATCGTGCTCAGGAGTTTCCCGCCCATCGGCTCCGCCGGGCTGCGCTTCGTGCTGGCGGCCGCGGGGGTGGTGCTCTGGTGCCGGCTGGCCGGGGTGCGGCTGTGGCCGCGGCGCAGCGAGACGCCCTGGCTGCTGGGCAATGCCTGCTTTTTTGTGCTCCAGATCGCCACCTTCACCCTGGGGGTCAACTGGGGAACCGCCAGCCACTCCATCGTGCTGCTCAACACCTATCCGCTCTTCGTGGTGGTCCTCGCGCATCTCTTCATCCCCGGGGACCGGGCCACCGCGTGGAAACTGGCCGGGGTGGGCGCCGCCTTTGCCGGCATCGTGTCCCTCTTCGCGGGGGAATGGGGGGCATGGCAGGGGACGCAGCTGCGGGGCGACGTGATTCAGATGATCAGCGCCTTCATCCTGGGGCTGGAGATCATCTACATGAAACTCATCGTGGACCGGGTCGGCCCCGAGCGGGTGGTCTTCTGGCAGATGGCGGTGGGAGCGGCGGTCTTCCTGGTATACAGCCTCACCCGGGAGGGATTGGCCGCCCACCTGGCCCGGGGGGAGATCAGGGTGGACTCCCTGCTGGCGCTCGGGTACCAGGGCCTGGTGATCGGGACCTTCTGCTTCACGGTGTGGATCTCCCTGCTCCGCCGCCACCGGGCCAGCGCCATCGCGGTGTTCGGCTTCATCGGGCCGGTGGTGGGGGTGATCTTGGGAACCCTCGCGCTCTCCGAGCCCTTCACCCCGACGCTGGGGGTCAGCGCCGCGCTGGTGGCGCTCGGGGTGGCGCTTGCCAATCTTGGGTGACACAGGGAGGATAATGAAAATGGATTTCTACGAGATCGTGCGCACCAGACGCAGTGTCCGCGCGTACCAGCCCTCCGTCATCCCCGAGGAGGTGCTGGAGCGGGTGCTGGACGCCGCCCGCATCGCCCCCTCCGGCAGCAATCGCCAGCCCACCAGGCTGATCCTCATTCGGGACGAGGAGAGGAAGCGGCGGGTGGCCGAGCTCTGCCACGGGCAGACGTTCATCGCCACCGCGCCGGTGGTGATCGCCGCCTGCGGCCGGGACATCCAGTACAACCGCGGGGAATGGATGGGCCGCTGCTCCGTAATCGTGGACGTCGCCATCGCGGTGGACCACCTCACCCTCGCCGCCCGCGCCGAGGGACTGGGCACCTGCTGGATCGGCTCCTTCGACGGCCCCGCGCTCAAGCAGTTCCTGGGGCTGCCGGAGGACGTGGAAGTGGTCGCGCTCACCCCTCTGGGCTATCCCCAGGGAGACCCGTTCCGGCCCCCCGAGGGGAGGATCCCGAGGGAGGAGTTCGTGATGGAGGAGAAGTGGGGCTGAGGGGGCCGGCGGTCTTCCCGCGCGCCGCCGGGCCGAAGGGCCCCTAGATGCTCTGCCCGGGGGCCGGGTAGCGGAGCGCCATGCTCACCTCCGTGCCCTCGGGCGCCGGGTGTCCGGCGCGCGCGAGGGCCGCGGTGAGGCGGGCCGGCAGTTTGCTCTGCACGATGTCGTGCCTCCCCGGTATCGCCCGCAGATCCACCTTCAGTACCGGCGCGTAGCTGGGCAGCTCCACCGCGGGGCGGATCTCCGGCGGCTGCGAGAAAACCTGGAACTCGGCGTCGAAGTCGGCCAGCGCCCGCTCCACCGTTCCCCTGACCTCCTGCTCGGAGGCCGACAGGGGCACGTTGAGCACATAGGCGATGCTCTCCGTGGTGTAGGTGTTGGTGCTGGTGATGGTCCCGTTGAAAAAGTAGCGGAGCTGACCGTTCGGCTGCCTCAGCCTGGTGGTGCGCAGGCCTATCTGCTCCACCCGCCCGAAGACCCCGTTTATCTCCACCAGGTCACCCACCGCATACTGCCCCTCCATGATGATGAAGAAACCGGACACCACATCCCGCACCAGATTCTGCGCCCCGAAGCCCACCGCCAGGCCCACCACCCCGGCCGCCGCCAGCACCGGCCTCACATCGATGCCCAGCTCGTCCAGCACCGTGATGGTCACCAGAAATATCACCACCCATCTCAGCACGCTGTTGATCAACAGCAGGACGGTGGTAATCCGCTCCCGGCGCGACTCCTGCTCGATGCGCGCGGTGGCCGCCGCCACCGCGCTCCTGATGACTCTCCTCGCCACCGCGTACGCGATCCACGCGAGCGCGATGATCACCACTATTTTGCCGCCCCGCACCACCAGTTGCCCCACGTCTACGTGCAGCCCCAACCTGTGGAACAGCGTCATGCCCTCTCCTCCCCCGGTCGCCCGCCGCTATTCCGGCCGCTCGTCCTTGCGGGCGCGGATCTCGGCGATGATCCTCTCATAATGCGGCCGCAGGAATTCCGGGTGCTCCGCGCTCGCCCGCGCGTAGCGGCCGTCGGCCTCCTCCATGTCCAGGCGGGCGGTGATCATGGTCTGCGAATAGTAGTCCGCCTCCGCCAGGGTCAGTCCGGTGGGGTGCTTGATGAACGAGCCGCCGGTGGAGCTCTGCCGGCCTCCGTAGTCCTGCCCCACGGTGTTGGCGCAGCAGTGGTAGATGTAGGAATTGGGGCCCGCCGGCTGGGTCGCCCGCCCGGCCGCCCGCTTCCACCACACCGCCTCCACGCTCTCCGTGGAGCAGGCGGGGTGGAAGAGAATGCGCGCCCCGGCCATCGCCGGCAGGCGATACAGCTCAGGGTGCCGGCCGTCCCGGCAGATGACCAGCGTGGCCGCAAAACCCTTGATCTCGAACAGGGAGAGCTTGTTGCCGGGCCGGCAGTACTTCCGCTCGTCCGCCCCGGCCATCTGGATCTTGGCGTACTCGTGCGCGATCTCGCCCCGGTCGTCTATCACATGGGCGAGGTTGAGGAACCGCTCCCGCCCGGACCGCCGCTGGATGGTCCCGCAGATCACCCAGACGCCTCGCTCCCGCGCCGCCTCCCTCACCCGCTCCAGGGCCCGCTCCACCTCGGCCGGGGGGAGATTCACCAGGTACGGAAAATCGTATCCGGTGAGATTGGCCTCGGGGAACAGAATCACGTCGCTCCCCTCGTCCGCGGCGCGCGCGATATCCTCCAATGTATCCTGGACCAGCCGGGACATGGGCTGGGCCCAGTGCTGCTGAGACACCGACACCTGGAGCACGTTCGGCGGGTTCATGGCATCCTCCTCGCACAAGACGGATTTCACCTCTCCCCTCTACGGCGCGGGGCGATTGGCTCCTGCCGCCCGCGCAAGAGCGTTACCCCCGAAAAACGAGCGACCGGAGCGGACGGCTCTCCGTTCCCGCTGCCCCCGGGGCATAGATTGCTGTTTTCGGGGCAAGAAAATGGCAGAATCGCCCTCTCCTCCCTTCCCCATTGTCAGTCGAGTGG
>WFSF01000266.1 GCA_015486155.1 Armatimonadota bacterium | reverse complement strand
GGGATTTGTTCGTGGTGGTGAGCGTCAAGCCGCACGATGTCTTCGCCCGCCGGGGAAGAGATCTCTCGTGCGAGATTCCCCTCCCCTTCACCGTCGCCGCCCTGGGAGGCGAGGTGGAGGTCGCCACTCTCGATGGGAGGGAAAGGATCCGCATCCCCGCCGGCACCCAGACGGGGGAGAGCTTCCGGCTCCGGGGCCACGGCCTGCCCGACCCGGAGACCGGGGTGAGGGGATCGCTCTACGTCACCGTGCGCGTGGTCACCCCCCGCCGCCTCTCCAGAAAACAGCGCAAACTGCTGGAGGAGTTCGCCCGGGAGGGCGGCGACAAGCTGTAAGACCGGAGCGGCCTCCGCCCCTCCTACCCCAGCTTCACCTTTTCCGGCCGGCCGGATGCGGCCGATTCCCAGGCGGCCTCGGTGAGCTGGATCACGCGCAGCCCCCAGATGGGAGGCGTCTGCGGCTCGTCCTTGCCAAGGATCGAGTCCACGAAGTTCTTGGATGGGCTGCCCCGGTACTTGAACCGGTCGGTGACGTCCTTGGTGGTCGCGCCCCATCCCTTGGGGTTGGGCGTCTGAAGCAGCACCCGGTCGTTGCGGATATAGATCGCGCCCTTGTCCCCGTAGTAGGTGACCTCCTCCCACCATTGCGGCGCATCTCCGATGACGGCGATGCTGCCCAGGGCGCCCTCCTTGAAGGTGGCGGTGATGCTGCTGTTGATGTCCACCTTGCTGCCGCGCTTGTCTATCCGCGCGTAGACGGTCTTGGGCGTCAGGTTGGAGACCCAGAGGATGATGTCGAGCAGGTGGCTGGCCGAGTCGTTGAGCTGCCCGCCTCCGCTCAGCTTGGGGTTCTGGCGCCAGGTGCCCCGCGTGCCGCGCAGCCACTCCTGCCCCTGGAGGGCGGCGACATAGGTCACCTTCCCGATCTTGCCGTCCGCAATCAGTTTACGCGCGGCGCGGAAGGCGGGTGAGAAATGGCGCTGATACGCAATCATCAGCACCCGCTTCTTCTGCCGCGCCTTCCTGATCACCGCCTTGGCGTGGGCGACGGAGCACACCATGGGTTTCTCCGTCAGCACGTGCACGCCATGGTCCAGGCAGGTCATGATCTGCTCGAAGTGGAGAGTGTGGGGCGTGGCGATGATCACGCCGTCCGGCTCCACCTCGGCGAGCATCTTCTCGTAACTCCTGAATCTGGGCAGGTCGGCGAGATGGGGGTGGCGCTCCACCGTCCTCTTCAGGCTCGCGCTGCTGGTGTCCGCCAGGGCCGCGATCTCTGCCTGCCGCACCCCCTTGAGGGCGTTCACGTGTGAGTTCATGATCCCGCCGCATCCGATGAGACCTATCCGCACTTTCCTCGCCATCTTTCTCCTCGCTCCATGAATTCGCGCCTCCCAGGCCGCTCTCTGCTCCGGGCGCGTCCCCGCGGTTCGTCCCCGCGGCCGCGAGTCCTGCCGTCACGAACCCCGCTTTTTATTCGCTTTCTCGCTCGCTGCACGCGCGCGCTTCCCTTCGGCATGGGCCCGCGCCAGTTCGTCGAGGGTCATCTCCAACTTTTTCCCCTCCTCCAACACGACGACGGCGCGCCCGCAGATGACGTTTATCTCGATCACCTTGCCCTCACCCTGGGGGGTGGAGATGCGGGTGCCCAGCTTCGGAAGGCCGCGCTTCTGCTCGCGATAGAGGTCGTATTCGTAGGCCAGACAGCACATCAGCCGCCCGCAGGCCCCGGAGATCTTCTGGGGATTGAGGGAAAGGTCTTGCTCCTTGGCCATCTTGATGCCGACCGGGTTGAAGTTGGTGAGAAAGGTGGCGCAGCACAGCTCTCGGCCGCACGGCCCCACTCCCCCGCGCAGCTTGGCCTCATCCCTCACCCCCACCTGGTGCAGCTCCACCCGGCAGTGCAGCGCGCGCGCCAGGTCACGCACCAGGGCGCGGAAGTCCACCCTCCCCTCGGCCGCGAAGTGGATGACCATCTTCCTCCCGTCCAGCGTGCACTCCGCCCTGATCAATTTCATGGGCAGGCCGTGCTCCGCGACCTTCTCGGCCGCCACCACCAGCGCGTCGGCCTCCCGCGCCCGGTTTTCCTCCGCGCGGCGCAGGTCGCCCTTGGTGGCCTTGCGCACGATGCGTTTGAGTTGCGATGCCTCCTCCCCGGGCACCTCCTGGGGATCCGTCATCACCGTCCCCAGCTCCAGCCCGTGAGCGCCGGGCGCGACCACTCGGTCGCCCCGCCTCAGGTCGAGTTCCCCGACCTCGAAGAGATAAGGCCGTGTCGCCGGCCTGAATGACACCCTAACTACTCTCGGCATTTTTCCCTCCAGACACCCCCGCGGTCAATTCCCGACGGCGCCGGTGTCGCCGCGCCTCCTCCCGCAGGGGGAGCGCGCGCAGCGCCTCCAGCGTTTCCTCCAGCCGGATGAACGTCTCTTTCGCGTCCGCGCCGCGGATGGATACGATCACGCGGTCTGCCTGCGCCAGCGCCAACCACATGCGCATCTCCGGGCGCAGGGACCGCTTGAGCGCCCGCGCCAGTTGCGGCGTCACGCGGCGGTCGGGCGCCAGGTGGAGCGCCACCAGCCGCCCCTCCGCGGCCGCCCTGACCACCCCCGCCTCCGCGCACCGCGCCTTCAGCTTCGCCAGCCGCAGCAGATTCCCGACGGGGGCCGGCACCGTACGCCCGAAGCGGTCCGCGATCTCCTCCGCCAGCGCGTTCACCCTCTCCT
>WFSF01000265.1 GCA_015486155.1 Armatimonadota bacterium | reverse complement strand
GGTGTCGGCGGCGCATCGCCGCCGAGGGGGTGGAGATCATTGCCGCCGTCGGATTGCGCGCCCTTGTCGCTCATGTCGTGCCTTCCCGGTTCGGTGTCGATTCACGCAGCGAGGGACCACAGGCAACGGATACTATCAGGGTTCGCCAGGCGGAAAATCAATCCTTCGGCGTGTCGGGCGACGCGGACGGCAATGCGTCACCGCCGCAGCACTGCCTCAGGCGGGCAAACAGGGTCGGAGACGATTGCTCGATTGGCGCGAAGTCGGATCACTGGCTCCATCCCGAGCGCGGCCGCCACCCGGGCCAGCGACTTTAGGGTCATATTGCGACGCCCCCGGAGCAATTGAGTGACGTTGGCAGGGGTGGTTCCCAGCCTACGGGCCAGCTCGGCGCGGGTGATGCCGCGGCGGTCCATCGCCCGCGCGATGGCCTCGGTCACATCCCACAGCAGGCCCTCCAGAATGAAGTCGGGGTCGTTCTGCAATTCGGCGATCATATCGGCCAGCCGCGGCTTGCTCATCCTCTCTCTCCTCCCATTCCCCCCAAGAATGCATCCCGTATCCACTTTGCTCGTTGCAACTCCCCGCGCGAGGTCACCCGCGCAGGGTCACCGCGCACTCACAGGCCGCCTCCAGGATGCGCGCGCCCTGGCGGCGCATGTTGTCATCGGTGCGGGAGTTCCAGGCGATGTCGAAGCCTATGGTGACGGCGCCCAGGCGGAGGGGGGCGTACCAGTGGTTGGTGATGGGCGGGTCCTCGGGCTCGTAGTTCTCCAGCCTCCAGCGCGGCCGGGTGTTCCCCACCTCCTCGAGCAGCGCGGGCGCGAAGAAGCGGGCCCCCTCCCGGTGGTAGTAGCGGAAGTTGTCCAGGTCGTTGTACATCCAGCCGTGGATGTTGACGTAGACGTCTGGGCGCAGCTCCTCCATGAACCCCCGGAGGGCGACACAGGTGGGGTCTGAGGAGGCCGCGAATTCGTGGCAGACGTCCACCCCGCCGGGGCCGGTGAGCCGGCACCAGCCGCCGGAGACGCCGTCGGGGTTGGAGACCTGGATGAAGTGTGCGTTCACCCGCTCCAGCCACTCCCTTCCCTCCTCCAGCAGCCAGTCGAGCATCCCGTCGATGCAGTAGGCGCCGGAGGTCTCGTAGGGGTGGTTGCCGGCCTCGATGAGGATGGTGGGGCGCCCCTCGCCGGCCTGCGCTGCGGAGATGACGAAGATGTCGCGCCCCCCGGCGCTCTGCCCGATGCTGCGGACGTTCAGCTCCGGCTTGCGGCGGCGGTTGTCGAGGTCCACCAGGTGGTCGGTGTAGGAGTACTTGGGGTTGAGGGAGACCCACGTCTCTCCCGGCGGGACGGTGAAGGCGACGAGCACCTGTGTGCCCGCGATGCGGCCCTGAACGCGCCTCCAGGGGCCGCGCAGGCTGCCCGCGGGCGGGGGGAACGCGGTGGGCTTGGGGCAGGTGAAGACATGGTGCCGCGGCTCCATGTACACCGGGTCGTTCCACTCGATGCGGAGGGTGACCTCGCGCTCCTCATTCGAGGGATTCACCACCAGGGTGTCCATGCGGAACTTGTAGTTGGGGTTGTCCTCCTCCTGGGTGGGGGTGACGATGAAGTCGGCCGGGCCGAGGCGGCGGACGCCCTCCTCGGTCTGGGGATTTGCGCCGTCGAAGGAAGTGGAGAGGGAGAGTTCTTCCGTGCTCATGAGCGCCTCCGCGGACTGTGTTCGAACAGGTGGCAGATACGCCGGCGGAAGGGGAGGTCCTGCCGGGCGCTGTAGGGCGGGGATATGGTTAGGCCTTCGGCCGCATGGCGGTCGCCTGTGGTGGCCTAACCACCCATCCTACAAATGGGTCGGTCTGTAGGGCGGGGATACCCATCCCCGCCAAACCACTTCACACAAACGAACCACTCTTCGCAAGCTTCGCTTGCGTGGCGGGCATAGGTCCCTAAGCCCAGAGGGCCGGGATGGCGGTCGCCTGGGGTGACCTGGCCGAATGAGCGCCCTACAAGAGGTCGAGGGTGATGCGCATGTGGTTCCACTTGTAGTAGACGCTGTGGGACCGGCCGTGTTCATCGCATCCGGCGTCGGACCAGATGAGCACCATCTCTTTGCCGTCGGGGCTGATCCATTTTGGGGAGAGCTCGGGCTGGTAGGTCCGGTTGGCCGGGTCGTCCACGATCCAGCGGTCGTTGTAGTAGAACTGATGCCACGGCCCCCAGGGATGGCGCGCCCACCAGAACCCGAGGCTGCCGGTCTCGGTGTGCATCCAGTTGTCGTAGTAGTCATCGTCCCCGTCGGTCATCCCCTGCCCGCCGCAGGTCCCCCCGTTGACCATGATGTAGAGGCCCAGGGGCTCGTTCCAGACCACGCTCGGCAGCCAGGAGTACCACCCGAAATAGTTGCCCCGGTCGTTTTTCTCGGGGAGCACGAGCACCGGGCCGCGCTGGGTGAGCTCTCGCGTCCACACCGGCTTGTCCCCGTCGTAGCGCGCGAAGAACTCCCACTCATCGCGCCGTCCGATGCGATCCTTCTCGACGCGGGCGAGGAGCAGCCTGTTGGTGTGCGCGCCCTCCGGCGAGTAGAGGTAGAGGTAGTCGTCCTGCGCGGCGGCATTGTCCCGGCCGCATTGAACGAACGATACGTATGAGAAGGGATAGGCGACCTCGGTCTTGTGGGGAAGTCCACCCTCCTCGAAGAAGAACATCTCCTCCTCATTCACCTCCACCCGCGCCGGGTCGCGGGGCCCCTCCAGCGCGCGCCATTCGCCGCGCCGGTTGATGCGGTGCCAGGTCTCCCCGTTGTCCCTGGATGCCAGGAGCTTCATGCCCCGGAACGGCCCGTCCCAGCCGGCCTCTCCGGGGGTCTTGGAGACGAAGACGTACAATACTCCGTCCACCGAGATGAGGCCGTACCCGAACCAGCTCTCCGGGCCATCCCCGATGAAGGCCGGGTAGTTGGGTAGGTCCTTCACCTCGAACCCGTCCGGCCCGCCCAGCACCCGGTAGAGATGGTGGTGGAACCCATCCGGCCCGGCCAGCCAGTTGCCGTCACACATGGAGACGATCAGGGAGTCGTCCGCCGCCCAGGTGGTGCGCCAGTTGTCCCCCCGGTTCCGGCTCCGGAACAGCGTCTCCGGGTGGAAGGTGACGCCGGTGGGAACTGCGGTGCTTCCTGAAGTGGTCATGACGGCCTCCGGTGGCAGGCAGAACGGCCCGCGGAATTTGGCGTTCATGAGGATCCAGATGGATCCCCGCTCGTGAGGTGAGGCAGCCGCTCGATCGCCTCGGCCACCCTGCGGCGCTGCCGGTGGATGGGTTCCGGGCTGGTGGTGAAGTGCTGGAGGTCGGTGCAGATGTCGGGCGGGACGGCCAGCAGCGCCTCCGCGTCGCGGTAAATGGCGGGGTCGGCCCCCGATTGCTTGAGCTCCTGAATCTTCGACCGAAGCAGCCAGAGGTATTCGTAGTCCTCGATCCCATCCCGCAGGAGCTCCCACCGGATGGAGGGGATGGGGCCCTCGAGGTATTTCGTCTTGTCAACACCGGGGTGGCGGTTGGGCGGGTAGAAGAACCGGCCGTCTCCATTGCCCCACCCGCCTGGGCGGCCGTCCCGCCAGGACATCGGGTCCTCCCACGGGTTCTGGAGGGAGTTCCGGTAGGCGGGGGAGGCGGTCCACCACACCGTTTGCCACACGAGGATGCCCTGCAGGCCGTACTTCCAGGTCTCCCACAGCCACACCCGCATCTCCGTGCCGTAGTGGTCTATGAACAGGGTGAAGTAGGGGGCCTTGGGGCTGGTGCACAGGTACCACCAGACCTCCTCCCCGGCGGCCTGACGCTCCTTCACCACCTGCGGCTCCAGAGTGTAGGTGGGGAGACACCAGAGGTCCACGTCTCCATAGAGCTCCGAGGTGGGGTGGGTGGTGAGCATGCGGGTGATGCGGGGGCCGGCGCGGTGGATCAACTCCATGCCCGCGCGCACGAAGTCGAAATCCTTGCGGCCCGGTTCGTCGAACCAGTAGACATAGGCCTTGTCCAGCCAGCCGCGCTGCGCCAGGTGGTCCTGGAGGGCGCGCACGTACTTGGTGAAGGCGGCCTCGTACTCCGGGGTGCCCTGTTGGTAGCCCGCGATCTCGCCCAGGTGGCGCGATTGGTAGGTGCCGCCCCCGAGCCCGGCGAGGTCCAGCACGAAGCTGTTGAAGTGCCACCGATCGAATGCGCGCCGGGCGTCCTGATCGAAGCCGGAGAAGTCGAGTTTGGGCTCCACCTTCCCGTCCGGGGTCTTGTTCCAGGTCACCTTGATGCCGCGGCCGAAGGAGTAGGGGGAGACGCGGTGGCGCGCGAAGCTCTCGAGGTAGAGGGCGCGCACCTTTTCCACTTCTTCGTCGGTGTCCAGATTGTGGTAGCGCCTGATCATGGAGCGGCTGAGGCCGAAGCCGCTGCGGACGTGGGTCTCCGCGGGCAGCGTGAATCCCCACACGTGAACGCGTATGGGGACGCGCGCGGCCGCCTCCCGCGCGGTGATGGTC
>WFSF01000264.1 GCA_015486155.1 Armatimonadota bacterium | reverse complement strand
TGCGGCTAAGTCTGCCTGCGGCAGACCGCTGGCTAGGCCTACGGCCGCCATGGCGGCTCGCCTTCGGCGGGCTTAGCCACATCCCGGCCTTCAGGCCTAGGGACCCATCCCCGCCAAACCACTTCACACAAAACGAACCACGCTTCGCAAGCTCCGCTTGCGGGGCGGGCAAAGGAGTGCCCGCCCTACAGCGCGTCCTTTTGTAGGGTGGGTATATCTCCGAGCGCAGCGAGGAGTATGCCCGCCGGCCGTTCTGCCTGTCCTGCGTAGTCCGCCATAGGCGGACGAAGCAGGATAGGGCGCGCATTCCCGCCACACGGCCGGCGGGCAGGCCCATGCGCGCCATGGCGGGCATAGGTATGCCCGCCCTACAGCAGGGCCACGCGGCCCGCGATACCGGAGACTCTCACCCAGTAGCACAGGTCTCGGATCCGCCGAAGGCGGATGCCCCACCTGTTCTCCTTATTCTTCCTCGCCTCCTATTCCAATCTCGCCTCCGGCCGGCCTAACGGCGGCTCCTGACCCCTGCTTGAGACTCCTCTTTCCTCGTCATGGTCGTTTTGTCGCTCTTTGGGGCATTGACTTGCCGCTCACAGATCGCAAGCAAACGAGTCAGCTGCGCCCGCGATTCCCGGGCACTCGTCCTGTCCCGTTGCAGGTTCCAGAGCGCATTCGGGGCATACCCTATGCCCCAGATAGCAAGAAGGATGCCGGCGGCCAGACACGTTACCGCTTTTCGCATATCTTTTTCGTGCGGACAGTGGAAAAGCGCCCGGAAAAGCCACAGCAAGGAAAACGTGACAATCGGAACCAGCAACAGATCCACCATAATTGTGCCGACCGGATCGTCATCCCGCCCTCTCCAGATGTCCAGGGAGTCTGACACCGCCGGATAGAACCCCAGACAAACCGCCACCACCTGAAAGAACCGCATCTTGGTGATCCCAACACCCCCGAAACGAAAGAGGAAATCTTCTCTGCACTTCTCGCAGTCCAACATTCCCATGCCCTCCTTGCCGCAAGGCCGGCGTGCGGCCTATCTGTGGTCTCTTCGCAGTGCGCTACGGCCTACCCGTGATATCCGTGCTCACCGCTCCGCCCCACCTTTTTCCGACCCGATATCCGAGCGCAACGCCCAGGATGCAAATGAGGCCGGAGGCGATAAACCACGGGTCCTTGGCCAGCACGGGGAGGAACATGTTCCGCACCCAGTGCCCTTCACCGATGCCCAGCCATGTCAACCCCGCTCCCACCATACCGGCCGCGCCGATTCCCCGGCGCGCGGGCCACACCAACCCCAGCACCACTCCCGCCGCCAGACCGCCGAGCATACCACTCGCCGCCACCGCGAATTGGCCGGCCGGCGACCGGAGAGGCGGAAAGGAGAGGCCGACACCTGCGGCCGCCGCCAATCGGGTTCCACCCCACGCCACCACGACCGCGCCGAGATACGCCGCAAGAGACCGAACGTACGTCACTGCTCCCGACTGCCACCCGTGATTGGACACTGTCTGCATGGGCTTTCTCTCCCCGGCCGCAGGGCTGGTCGGCGCCATCCCTCTATCCAGCCTCCTTGGTCCACGGCACCGACAGCAGGACCTTCGTCTCCTTATCGCTCGTGGGCGTGGGGACTGGAGACTGAAGCCGCTTCACCAACTCGTCCCCTTCAAAACCGGCCCCCCATATCTCCACCGCGGCCGTTCGCCCTCTGGCGTGTACGACGAACCTGTACTCCACCTTTCCCCCCGCAGATTCGTCTTCGCTGACGCCGTATGCTCTCCATTTGTCCAGGTACCAGTCCGCCACCTTGCGCGGAGCATCCGACGTCACCAGCAACAAATGGAGGACGCCTTCGCCATCCTTGCTCACCGGCACCACCCTGAACGAGACCACACGCGACAGGGGATAGAGCGGCGCGGGAACCACCAGCGACATGCCGTCGTGGCGCGGGTTGTACATCCTCCCCTCCGGGGGAATCGTCCCGGAGAGGTCCTGCTGTCGGTGGGACTGCCACAGTGACCAGACGGCGAAGACCGCGAAGGCTGCGGCGATTACAATGGCTGCAGCTCTGACGCGCGACCGCGTCGAGGTTTTCTGTTCACCCATCGCGCCGACTCCCCACTTCGCTCCGGATCAACCCTGCTGTAGGGCGCGTATGCTCCGCCGAAGGCGGACATGCGCGCCGGCGATCTTCCTTGCTCCTCATCCCATGCCCTCCGGGCGCGCCATCGCCGGAAGAGGAGAGCGAGAGGAGGGAAAACGTCATCGCCCGCGCGGCCCTCCCGGCAGAAATCTTCCCCCGGTCGCCGCGTCCCCAATGGTGAAAAAGACAGCTGGCATCAGCGCGAGCGGCAGACGACCGATGATTTATTTTACTACGGGGCGAATCACCTGTAAACAACAGGAGCCCGCCGACACCCATCACAGCTCGCAGATCCGCCCCTGGCCAGTAGCACAGTCTGGATGAGAGTCTCCGATGTCGCAGACCGCGGCCCTTTTGCTTGTCCTGCGTAGTCCGCCATAGGCGGACGAAGCAGGATAGGGCGGGCATACCCGCCACACGCCCGGCGGGTAAACACCGATTGCCCCGCCTATGTTTCCTCCGGCCGCTCCAAGGTCGTCCTCGCGAGGCGGGCCGCGGAGTCCTCGCGCTCGGAGAAGGGCCGCAACCGCACCGAGAACCGCGTTTCCTCCGGCTGGAGCAGGTATTTTTCCAGCGGCCCCGGGCCGCAGGAGGCGCTGCCCAACGGGGCCACCGCGTGGTCGAGGTGGAGCACGGTCTCGTCCCGCCGCGCCAGTTCATACGTGTGCGCGGCCGCGTCGAAATCCTCCGGCCGGTAGTGGTGGACGCTGACGTTCAACTGCGGCATCCCGACGACCAGCAACCCCCGGCCGCGCCGGTCGGTCACCGCGGCCCAGCGCACATCGCTCTTGTTGCCGTTTTCCTGGGGGCGGATGTAGGGGACGTACTGGTCCTGCACCGAGCCGCGGTAGAGGCCGATGCGGGCGCTTTCCTTGCGGTCCGGGTAGCTCTCGTGGGGGCCGCGGCCGAACCACGCGAAGCGGTCGAAGCGGCCGGGGAGGAGCAGCTGCAAACCCAGGCGGGGGAGAGGCGGCAGGTCCCTCAGGGGGGTGATCTCGGCGTCTATCACGATGTCGCCGGAGCCGTATATGGTGTACCGATAGGTGCAGGAAAAGGCCGGCGGAAGGGAGCAAGGGGCCAAGATAGTGCTCGTCTGGATAGACGCATAGCGGTCGTGTACTTCAAAATGATTCCGCTCGATTCGCTCCTGGAGCCTGTCCAGCCCCGCCTGGCGCCATTTTCGCGCGATTTCCTCATCGTTGTCAGTGGGCGCGCGCCAAACGTGAACCCGAGGACGCCGCAGAAGCAGGTCCAGACCCCGCCAGCGCCAAAATGAGGGGCCGCCGGAGGGCACCTCAAATGTCACCTCAAAATCTCCCCCGAGAACGCAAATCTCCGCGTCCGATCTCTCCAAAATGACCGCAGGCATATCTGAGAGGCGCAGGAAGGGCCTTCGCGCGGTCGCAATCGGCAGCGCGAACTGGTCCCAAGCGACCTGGTGGTCGCTCTCCGCCCAGAGGGTATCGCGCGCCAGCGCGAAGCTCACTTCCAGGTGCCATTCGGCCTCGTCGCGCTCCGGCAATGTGCAAGGTATCGTCAGCTCGCTATCCCCGCCCGGCGGCGTGTCCAGAGGGGGCAGTTCGCCCCCCTCCACCGGCTCGCCGTCGCGGGTCACGCGCCAGCGGCCGCGCAGGTGCGCGAGCGATGAAAACTGATACCGGTTGACCACCTTCACGCGGCCCGCGGCCAGGTCCACCGGCTCCACGTGTACGGGCTGGATGATCTTCTTGTACTCGATGAGGCCGGTGTGTGGGGCGCGGTCGGGGAAGGTGAGTCCGTCTATGCAAAAGTTGCCGTCGTTGGGCTCGTCGCCGAAGTCGCCGCCATAAGCGAACCATTCCTCGCCGGACTCGGTGCGCTGGCGGATCCCGTGGTCGGCCCACTCCCAGATGCAGCCGCCCAGCAGCCGCGGGTACTTGCGGACGGCCTCCCAGTACTCCTTCAAGTTGCCCGGGCCGTTGCCCATGGCGTGCGCGTACTCGCACATGAAGAAGGGCCGGTCGTCGTCGGTGCGTTCGCCCTCCGCGATCAGCTGCTCCACGGTGGGATACATGACGCTCACGATGTCCACCACCGGCGCGTCGCCGGCCCCCTCGTAGTGGATGAGGCGGGTGGGGTCGGCGGCGCGGATCCACTCGGCCATGGCGTCGTGGTTGGGCCCGTATCCTGACTCGTTGCCGAGGGACCAGATGATGACGGAGGGGTGGTTCTTGTCCCGCTCCACCATGCGACGGGCGCGGTCCACGAAGGCCTCCCGCCACTCCGGCCGGCGCGCGGGGATGTCCGGGTTCTCGTAGCCGAAGCCGTGGGTCTCCAGGTCGGCCTCATCGATCACGTAGAGCCCATACCGGTCGCACAGGTCCAGCCAGCGCGGGTCATTGGGGTAGTGGGAGGTGCGGACGGCGTTGATGTTGTGCTGCTTCATGAGGACGATGTCCCGCTCCATCGCCTCCGGGGTGACGGCATAGCCGAGGTCGGGGTGGAAGTCGTGCCGGTTGACGCCGCGCAGCTCGAGGGGAACGCCGTTGAGGAGCACCTCCACTCCCCTGCGCTCCACCTGGCGGAAGCCGACCGCGACGCGGTGCACCTGGGTCACTGCGCCATCCGGGCCGGAGAGGGAGACGAGGAGCGTGTACAGGTTGGGCTCCTCCGCGGACCACTTCCGCGGCGCGCTCACCGGCAGCTCGACCGCGAGCTCCCCCTCCTCCCCGGCGGGCACCGCGGGAGCCGCGCGCTTGTGCTCGGCCACGGTCTCGCCGCGCTCGTCGCAGAGCCGGAGGGCGACCGCGTAACCGTCGGCCGCGGACCGTCCGCGGTTGCTCAGGGCCACGCGCGCCTCCAGCACCGCGTCGCGGTATTCCGCGTCGAACCTGGTGCGGACCGCGAGATCGCGCACATGGACCTCGGGCGCGAAGGTGAGGGAGACGTCGCGGAAGATGCCGCTGAGCCTCCACATGTCCTGATCCTCGAGGTAGCTGCCGTCGGACCACTGGAACACCTGGACCGCGAGGAGGTTGCGGCCGGCGCGCGCCTGGTCGGTGATGTCGAATTCGTCGGGCATGTGGCTGCACTTGCCGAAGCCCACGCGCGCGCCATTCACCCACACGTAGTACGCGGAGCTCACCCCGTCGAAGGTGAGGAGCACGCGCCCGCCCGCCCAATCGTCGGGCAGGTCGAAGGCGGTGCGATACAGCCCCACGGGGTTCTCGTCCGGCACATGGGGCGGGTCCAGGGG
>WFSF01000263.1 GCA_015486155.1 Armatimonadota bacterium | reverse complement strand
CCTGACCGCCACATGTGCTGCAAGGGAGCGTAGTACGAGCCCGACTCCGTCGTGCTCGACTCTCTCGTGAGCCGCGGCTGTCTCCCTATCGTTCCGTCCGGGCGCATCATGGCCTTGGTTCTGTCATCGCCGGGGGAGGGGTGAGGGGGGAGAAAGAGAAGGCTCGCCGCTCACCGCCGTCCTCCTGGCAGAGGTTTTTCTCGGTCGTTGCGTCCCCGATGGAGAGAGACGGCCAGAGTCAGCGCGAGCGGCAAACGACCGATGATTCAGTCTATCACGAGAACCCCCATTTGGCAACGGTGAATTCGCCCACCCGCTCTACCTGCCCGGTCGGGCTGAACCTAGTCTGCCTTCGGCATGGGCACGGCCCACAGCCTCTTCCCTCGCTCCGCCACCACCAGCACTTTTCCGCCTCGGGCCCAGGCCAGGCCGATTATCTCCCGCGCGGCAAGGGCAGGCCACCTGTAAGCGCTACCGTCCGCCACCGAGTACACCACGAGCCCTCTGCCTCCACGGCGCCCCAGGCGGTCCCCGGAAATGCGCGGCGAGACCGCCCACCACCGCCCGTCGGGGGACACCGCATGGAGGAACGAGGGGGTGAAGTCGATCGTGACCGGCGTCTTGTGCGCAGCGCCGCCCGGCCGCGCCTCCCACAACGCCCAGGGCTCTTCCCCTCTCGGCCGCTCACCCTCTCCTTCACTGCCGCCGCGGGCGAGCCACACCACCTCCCCCGTCCCCGCCGCAACGCTCACCAGCCCCATCTCGGGTGCGCCGGCGATGACCGTCTTCTTCAGCGTAGGCCACTCGACGGTTTCGAGGAGACACTTCTCACCCCGATCCCCGGGCTTCTCCACCACCAGGTACAGCCGGCTGCCGTCGCGCGCCCACGCGATATCTATCACTCGTCCCTCGCCGGGGGACACGCAGACCCTGGTCTTGGGGGCAAGTGATGGGGATAGGGCTACAACCCAGGCGCGGGAGGGGAGGCGGCCGGAATGGGCGCTCGTGTCCACCACGAGGAAGGCCAACTTCCTTCCGTCAGGGCTCCACCGAACCATGGTGCGAGACTTGCCATCGGTGGGGGTTACCTTTCTCCAGGTGTGGAAGTCGTCGCTGACCCACACGCTGCTCCCGGGCTCGGCCGGGTCGTCCGTGAGTGCCGCCGCGACGCACTTGCCCTCGGGCGAAAGGTCAACCCAGAACGAATACGGCTCGAACGAGGACCACTTGGCGACCCCTCGATGAAGCACGCGCGCGTGTCCCGAAACCACGTCCACCAGGACCAGCGAAACCCCTGCCTCGCGCTGCCCCGTCTTATCCTTGTTGCCAGGCGCGCGCTCCCAGACCAGTGCGCCCGTGCCCTTCCCGAGGTCATCCATGCTCACGCCCGCGAGCTCCCCTCCGGCCTCATAGATGACCCGGGCCTCTGTTCCGGGACTCTCTCCGCCCGCCCCGCCTCCGAAAGCGCAACCACAGGCCAGAGATAGGCCCATCATCCAGCACAACAGGGCCCTTATCAGGCGACTAGGCCCCTTATTGCGACACATTTGCAACGGCAGCGAGATGACGGACGCAAACGCCACTGCGCTCATCCCTTTCCGTGCCTTGCCTCACACTGCTTGATCGCGTCCAGGTACTCCTGATGCGCGTTTATGTTAGATTTAACCCTTGCATCCTTCGCGTTGCGCATGCAATCACTAACGCACTTCGCAAACCCGTAGATTGGTGTAGGATCGATAGGACTCGAGGCATCGACTGGCACTTCCTCACATTTCTCAAAGCACTCCTTACATTTTCGCTTCAAAGCCGGGAGATAAACCTTTACATAGCACTCACTGCGACAACCTGAGCCTCCGGTCGGCCGCGCCACGTACGGCGCCTTGGGCTTGTGCTTCGGGTGCCGCTCCCAGTAGATTCCATACCTACCTTGCCCAAGTTCTACACACGGATACGCCATTTCGGGTCCCAGACTTAAGGGTCCGCATGGCTGTCCCAAATGATAGATAGCTGTATATTGTCCATTCGGATCAGTGGCCCGGGTAGGTAGATTTACCGCGTAGGCATAGTCGTTAGCGTATGACCTCGCCGGGTCCCTCTGCACAAACCTCCCCAGCTCCGGCCAACCCCTAGGCCCTGCGGGCCGGGGTCCCGGTCGAGCACCACCCGACCTAGGGATAGAAGCGGGCGCTCCATTAT
>WFSF01000262.1 GCA_015486155.1 Armatimonadota bacterium | reverse complement strand
GTGGTGTCCCGCAGCTCCGCCAGCCCTTCCCCGCCGTCTTTCACCGCGGCCCGCTGGGCCAGCCTGTCCAGGGACTGCTTGCCGATGCGCAACCGCTCCAGGGCCGCCGCCGCCTGCTCCAGCGATTTCTCGTCAAAGGTGATGTCGCTGCGATAGTGTCCCGCCACGCAGTAGTAGCGCAGCGCGGCCCCGCCCACCCGGTTGATGGTCTCCCCCAGGGCGGTGATGTTCCCCAGGGATTTGGCCATCTTCTCGGTCTCGTCCTCCCCGGCCGCCACCTGCACCATGCCGTTGTGCATCCAGTAGCGGGCCAGCGGTTTTCCGGTGCAGGCTTCGGACTGCGCGATCTCGTTCTCGTGGTGAGGGAAGATGAGGTCCGAACCCCCGCCGTGGATGTCCAGGGTCTCGCCCAGGTAGGCCCGGCTCATCGCCGAGCACTCGATGTGCCAGCCCGGCCGGCCCCGCCCCCACGGGCTCTCCCACGAGGGCTCGCCCGGCTTCGCCGCCTTCCAGACGAAGAAGTCGCGGGGGTCACGCTTGCGCAGGTCCTCCTCCACCCTCGCCCCCACCACCTGCTGGTCCAGGTCCCTCCGGGAGAGTTTTCCGTACCCGGGGAAACTGGGCACGTGGAAGGCGACGTCCCCACCCTCCAGCACGTACGCGTGCCCCTTCTCCACCAGGCACTGGACCAGGGCGATGATCTCCTGGATGTGCTCGCTCGCCCGCGGCATGTGAGTCGGGGGCAGCACCGCCAGCGCCTGCATCTCCGACAGGTAGCCCTCGGTGTGCCGCTCGGCCAGCTCCTTCCAGCCGATTCCCTCCTCCTGCGCGGCGGCGATGATCTTGTCCTCGACATCGGTGAAGTTGTAGACGAAACTGACCTGATATCCCCGGTAGGTCAGCCACCGCCTCACCACGTCGAAGGCCACCGCCGAGCGGGCGTGGCCGATGTGCGCGGGCGCGTACGGGGTGACCCCGCACACATACATGCGGACCTTGCCCGGCTCCACGGGCCGGAACTCTTCCTTCTGCCGCGTCAGCGTATTGAAGATGTGAATCGCCATAGCTCTCCCGTCTATCCCCCCGGGGCCGCGTCCGACGCCAACCTGCCCCGCAACTCCGCGATCTTCTTCTCCAGCTCCTCGAATCTCGCATAGATGGCGGCCCGGCACTCCTCACACGGGTCCGCCCCGGAGCCTCCGGAGATCGCCTCGGCCGGCAGCCTCTTCCCCTCCTGGCGCACCACTCTCGCCGGCACCCCCACCGCGGTGGAGTTGGGGGGGATCGGGTGCAGCACCACCGCGCCCGCGCCGATCAGGGAATTGTCGCCGATGGTGATGTCGCCGAGCACGCTCGCCCCCACGCCCACCACCACCCCATTGCCCAGGGTGGGGTGGCGTTTCCCGGACTGCTTGCCCGTGCCGCCCAGGGTGACGCCCTGATAGAGCGTGCAGTTCTCTCCGATCTCCGCCGTCTCCCCGATCACGGTGGCCATCCCGTGGTCGATCAACAGCCCGCGGCCGATGCGCGCCCCGGGGTGGATCTCGATGCCGGTGATGAGGCGGTTCACCTGGGAGACGAAGCGCGCCGTCAGCCTCAGCCCATGGGTCCACAGCCAGTGGGCCACCCGGTGGCCGATGACGGCGTGGAGCCCGGGGTAGCACAACAATAC
Organism: Armatimonadota bacterium; assembly: GCA_015486155.1. GTDB lineage: Bacteria > Armatimonadota > Hebobacteria > Hebobacterales > Hebobacteraceae > S016-27. The sequence goes on along the minus strand of WFSF01000262.1, from coordinate 6,322 downwards.
CTCCAGACGGCTCCGGGCCGCCGGATCCCGCTCCAACGCCGCCTGAATGTCCGCGCGGATGTGGTCGAACATAACTCCCCACTCGTCGCAGAGCAGTATATCGGCGGCCGAGAGTGGGTGTCAAGGAAAACTCCCCCCCTGGCCGCGGCCCTCTGTAGGGCGCGCATTCCCATGCGCGCCAAGGAGGTCGCGGGCCTCTCCGCTCGTCGTTTGGCGCTGGCTGCATCCTCCCTGCTCTTCCGAAGCCTATGCCGATGGCAGAGCAGAATGGCGCACGCTGACAACGTGCGGCCGGCATGCTTATTTCCAGGACCGCCGAGGTTACCGCACCAGCAAGTATGGCCGGGCTGGAACAGCCCGGCCATGCCGTTGTAACACCCTTGTAAGGCCTTGCGAAGCGCCTACATCGTCAAACTAAACGCCCTGGCGACATAGACTGCCATCTGATCGCGTGTCACGACTACATCAGGCGCATATGTCACCGAGTCATACCCCTGCACGATGCCCTGAGCATGACAGTACTCCACGTACTTGTATGCCCAGTGGTCGGTCGGCACATCATCAAATGTCGCCGTCTCCGGGCCGTCCGGAACGTTCGCATCGCTGCCAGCGACCGCCCGCGCTACATACACGGCCATCTGCGCCCGGTCAACGGTGTCGTCCGGGTGATATCCATCCCAGTAGCCCTGTACGATCCCCTGTACGACACAGTACTCGATGTACTTGTACGCCCAGTGATCAGTCGGCACGTCTGAGAAGGTCGCCGTGGCTGGCCCGGTTGGCACATTCTCGTCCCCTCCAGCCAGCGCGCGGGCCATGTACACCGCCATCTGGTCACGGGTGACCTCCCAGTCCGGATGGTAGCACCCATCTCCGTACCCGGAGACGATACCTGCCGCCACGCATTCTACAACCGCGTCGTGCGCCCAGTGATCGCTGCTCACATCAGGAAAGTCTACCTGGATCGTACCATCACTGGCGGATGATTCGATCAGTTGCGCCTCGGCATCGTATAGCGAGTGAACGTCGAAGTGTACCAAGCAACTGTCTGTGGGGGCTCCAACAATCTCGAAGACCACCTCCAGCAGAACAGCGGGGCCTGCAGGGCGCGCTGTCGTCCCAGCCAGAGAGACGCTCACGGAGCCACCGGCGTTATCAATGTGGCTATCCATGAGCAGGTCATCGGTCGCGGAAGTAGTGTTAACGCTGACCGCAGTTACTACGCTGGGGTCAAACAACAGGGAAATGTCCATGCCGGCGATTCCTCCGGCATTGTCGATACTGATCGGAAATACAACTGAATCTCCCACCTGGCCTGTTGTGAGACTTGGAGCCGACAGGATTCTTGGCGTGACTCGACTTGCCGCTCGAAGTACGCCAGTCCGCACTGGTGAACCAGATAGACCAACCGCGTGCCTTAGCACCAGAATCGCATCCGCTGAGTTGATTACTCTATCGCCGTTCACATCATTGCATTCGAGTGGCGGCCAATCGTAGGACCATCCGTCAGGCGGTGGCTCTCCCACCGCTGCTCGTAGCAATAGGATCGCGTCGGCCGAGTTGACTCCTCCATCGCGGTCTACGTCATACGGGTCCTCACATCCGCTGAATGTGATGCTCCCGCTCTGCGACAACACTGCAATGGGATTGGCTTCCTCGTCGAACAGAGTCACCTCGCTAAGATCTAGTGCCGTTGAATCACCGGGCGAGGCACCCGGTGCAGGCGCGAATATGATTTCAGCAACCGGCCCGCTGCAGGTGCTTAAGGCAACCGACGACGCCATCGAGACCGTACATGTCCCGTTTACGTTGTCAATGTTCTTCCCCACAAGCCATCCGCTGGTGCAATCCGTGTTCTGAACATCCTGGCACTGTACGACGGTCGGATCGAAGGTGACGGTAAAGTCAATCCCGGCCACGTCCGCAACGTCGTCGAGCTCCAGCGGCACGCTGATCTCCGCGGCGTCAATCCCCGCCAGTACATGCGGCACGCTCAGTAGGCGAGAAGTCCCCACTACTGTGAAGTTAGCCGTGATAGACTTGTCGCCGTCCATCGTCAAGACCAGCGGATTAGCAGACCCGCTCGCATCCCCCGACCAGTTAGAGAACGCGTACCCGTCGGCCTCCACCGCAGTCAGGCTAACGCTGGAGCCAGCCCCCACCTCACCAGACCACGGCAAGGTGTGAGAAGTGCCGTTGACCGCGACCGTGCCGCCGTCAGCTGGATTTCCTGCCAAGGACAACGTGTAGGTGGCATCTGCTTCCACCAGTTCGAACGACTTCAGTCGGCAGTAGCTTCCCGGAACCGAGGAGTTACCGCCGCCGACAGGGTCAATGCGGATACGCGCGATAGGTCCGGTGACGTTGATCGGCATTTCGTATGTATGAAACTCCCCGTCGGTTGCCGTGGCAATGGTGTCTGTAAGCGGCACCCAGCTTCCACCCTCTGTGGCTTTGTAGTAGACCCTCGCGACCGGCACAGAGGTGTGGTTTGCCATGACTAGACGCAGGCTGCCCCATTCCTCACCCGCGATCTGCAACTTTGGGGTATACAGATATGGATGATTGACGGTGAAGGCCAGCTTCCATTCTCCACCCTGTGGGTAATTGGTCGGTGAGATTCCGTAGGTGACCCATCCTTTCCGGTTGGCCTGGATGTCAAATATCCACTTGGGCCACGTCACATATCGCAGGAATCGGATGGCCTTCAGGTCGACGTATGGCGAACCGTCACCGAACGGGTTGTTACTCGGCATCCCATTGATCGGGTCGAATCGCAGCCTGGCAGTGTTCGGTGAGAACCAGGCCGTGACCTTACTCACCGTGATATCCGGACCGGTGTTCTGGAGGGGGATAAGAACTGACTGCGTTTGTGTAAAGTCGTCAACCTCTCCACTGGTGTTGAAGTACAAGCGGCAGGCATTCAAGTCTGTGTGATTAGCCGCCTCCACCTCCACCTGCACAAACGGATCGCTCGTGTATGTCAGCCACTCACCCGGAGTCGTCTGTCCGCCCCAGTAGAAGTACGCTGCTGACGACATGACTTGGGAATCCGGCCCTGAGGGATAAATGCGCCACACACCCGACGTCGGACAACTCTCACCGGAGATGTCATTCCACGCTTGCCAGGGCCCCAGGCAGTTAGGATCAGCTGCCTTGGCATAGCCGAATGCCTGTTCCGGCACATATGCCCACAGGTAGCGCCCCGGAGCGAAATCGCTCCACCCTCCTGAGGAGTTCCATGCCCTGGCTGACCAGCTTCCGTTGCCGTGATCTTGCTCCGCTCGCCAGCCTGTGGTGGTCACTACCTCTGACCACTCTCCCCCAAACTTCGCCTGGAACCTTTCTGGGTGTCCCCCTCCACTCTTCCAATCAAGGAACGGATGACCGATGAAATGGGTGTTGTCGCCAGGTGCGACGAGGACAGGAGGGTTGGGAGGGGGGCCGCCCTGAAGGATTGGTGGTGTGTCGGAATCCTTTGCATAGATGTATCCCTGAAGCCCGCTGAAGTTGGTGACTCTCCTCTTCCGTACCTTCCCATCTTCAGGTGTACTGAAATTTGAATCCCATACATCCACTGTACCATCGCCATTGACTCGTGTTACGACCGCCACGTGCCCACAAGGAGGGAATCGGAACTGATTAAAGCACATGACAGCGCCCCTCTTAGGAACCACGCCCCTATGCCAGTGCTCACTTACCGCATTGTTCCACATGTCGTAAGCACAGCCGCTCGGCGATGTGCTAGGTAAGTTATCTGGGCGAACGCGACGCACAAACCACACACACTGACCGAAAGATGGCGTACCTAACTCAGAGTGGTAGACACTACCACCCGTGTCGGCACAGTAGGCGGACAGCCCCGCGGCTGGCGTATAGGGTCCCTCTAGCAGACTATCGGCTGCCGCGATACTGCCATAAAAAAACATTGTAACCACAAGCGCGAGAAGACACCAGGCGGCCCGCCTCCGGATGTGGGGATTCAAGTCCTCGCTCTGCCTGCTACCTGAGAACATTCCGTATCCTCCCTGCTTATACGATTGAGTCGCGACGCGCGTACAGCTCTCCATTTTCGGGCTCCACGCGTCCCCAACGCGATAACTCAGCAGACAGTCCGGCGCTCTCCCTTGCGTCGTCTTCCCCGCCCGCTCGACGTTTCCTTCTCTGGCAGACATGTTTTCGATGACCACACAAGGATATGGTTTTCTTCTAGCGCAGGGATATGGCCTTGTTCAGCGCCCCCCTCCCCCCACCAACCCCCGATACCTCTCCTCTATCCGCGTCACCATCTGCTCCAGGTCGAAGGCCTCTCTCACGCGGCGCTGGCCGGCGGCGCCCATGGCGGCGGCCTGATCGGGGTTGGAGAGCAACTGCTCCAGGGCGCGCGCCAGCTCCCGCGGCCGGCCCGGGGCCACCAGCAGCCCCGTCTCCCCGTCCACCACCACCTCCGGCGTTCCCCCCACCCGGCAGGCCACCGCCGGCTTGCCCAAGGCCATAGCCTCCAGCGCGGAAAGGGAGAGCCCCTCCTGGACCGATGGCAGCACGAACACCTCGGCGGCGCGCACGAACGGCTGCACGTCCCGCTGGAATCCCACGAATATCACCCTCTCCGCCAGGCCCAGCCGGGCGGCCTGTGCCTCGAGCTGGGCCCGCAGGGCCCCCGAGCCCACCACGAGAAGCATCATTTCCCCCCAGCGCGGCTCGGCCGCCAGCCTCGCCACCGCCTCCAGCAGGTCCGCATGCCCCTTGGCCGGGGCCAGCCGCCCCACCGTGACCAGCAGCCGCGCTCCCGGCGGCACCCCCCATTCGGCGCGCACATCCCGCCCCTGCTCCGCCCTGGCGAAGGCCCGCAGGTCCACCCCGTTGTGGATGACCGAAATCCGCTCCGCGGGCATGCCCTGGGCGACGAGGTGCTGCCTCACCGCGTTCGAGACCGCGATGATGGCGTGCGCGTAGTTGTAGCAGGTGCGGGTGTTGAGCCCGTGCACGGTGGCCAGCGCGGGGATCCCCACCCCCCGCGCCGCCAGGCTCCCCAGCAGGCTGGCCGTGGACAGGTGAGTGTGGATGATGTCGATCCGCTCCCGGCGGAGCCAGCGCATCAGCCTCACCAGGGTCACCGGGTCCACCTTGCCGAAGGTGCGCGGCGCCCACACCGGAAGGCCCCTCACATCCAGTTCCCGCAGCAACGCGCGCCCGCGGGGGCAGATGACGGTTACATGGTGGCCGCGCTCGCGCAGTTTCTCCGCCAGCGCCACCACGTGCACCTCCGCCCCGCCTATCTGGGAGGGTGTGATGTACTGGGCCACCCGGAGAGAGCCGCTCACCGCGCCCTCCGCTCCGCCTGCCACAGTTTATATCTGAACCTGGGCAGCACGTTATAGCGCCTGATGTTGATCCTGGGCAGCACCAGCGCGTCGTCCTCGGGCCGCGCCGCCGCCCGCCGGGTCCCGCAGGCGACCGCGTACCCCGCCTCCGCCACCATCTCCCTCACCTCCTGGTTCCAGTCGCCGTAGGGGTAGGCGAAGGTGGCGCACGGCCTGCCGAGCAGGTCCTCCAGCCGGGCGCGGGAGGCGGCCACCTCGCGGCGCGCCCGCTCTGGGCTCACCTCGGTGAGGTGCGGATGGGTGAGGGTGTGGGAGCCGAACTCGATGCCCGCGGCCTGCATCTCGCGGATCTGCTCGACACTCAACATGGGCTCCTCGACATCGCCCGCCGCCACCTCCCAGGTGTTCGTCCCCCCGATCCCCTCCACCACCAGGAATACCGTGGCGGTGAAGCCGTGTTCCCGGAGCGCAGGGAGGGCGTGTCGGTGTAGGCATTCGTATCCGTCGTCGAAGGTGATGACCACGGGCTTCTCCGGCGGCGGCCAATCCCAGGCCCTCAGGCGGGAGAGGGAAACGGTTTCGTAGCCGGCGCGGGCGAGCCAGGAGAGGTGTTTAGCGAACAGTCCGGGTGAGACGCACTGCCCCGGCACCCGCGCGCCGCGGGGTGGATTCCCGACCTTATGATAGAGGAGAATAGGCGCCAGGCGACGAGTGCTCATGGGATTCGAGCAGGAGGCTTCTTCCTTTGTGCTCTCTCCTCCTGCCCCCGATGAAGGGAGCGTCCGCCCGGGCCGAGGCCGGGGCGGACGCTCAAGGTCCTTGCGCTGGACGCTAGTCGGCGCCCCAACGCATTAGCTCTTCACTACTCTTCTATGGTGAACGCCGGCTGCCTGTTCACTTCGTTGCCGTCGATCGTCACCACCAGAGTGTAGTCTCCGGCAGCCAAGCCGCCCGGAATGTCCCAGGATACGCCCAGATACGGAACGCCCGTCGCCGCT
>WFSF01000261.1 GCA_015486155.1 Armatimonadota bacterium | reverse complement strand
GACGACGACTACCCGGACGCGGCGGCGGCGGTGGCGCGCGCGGTGACCTCCGGCGAGAGCGACTTCGGGATCGTCATCTGCGGCACGGGAGTGGGGAGCTGCATGGCCGCCAACAAGGTGCCCGGTGTCCGCGCCGCTCTCTGCACCGACACCTTCTGCGCCCGCCTGAGCAGGGAGCACAACGACGCGAACGTGCTCTGCCTGGGGGGGCGCGTGCTGGGGACCGAGTATGCCCTGGACATCGTGCGCGCCTGGCTCGACACCCCGTTCAGCGGCGATGAGCGGCACCGGCGCCGCCTGGAGAAGATGGCCCGGCTGGAGACCGAGGGAGACCGATAGGGATGGAAGAGCGACCCTCCTGGGACGCGTACTTCATGGGGATGGCCCACATGGTGGCGAGACGGGCCACCTGCCTCCACCGCAAGGTGGGGGCGCTATTGGTAAGGGACAAGCGCATTCTCGCAACCGGATACAACGGCGCGCCGTCGGGCCTGGCGCACTGCAGGGAGGTGGGGTGTCTGCGGGACCAGTTGGGCATTCCTTCGGGGCAGCGGCCGGAGCTGTGCCGGGGGCTTCACGCGGAGCAGAACGCCATCATCCAGGGCGCGCTCCACGGGGTCAGCGTGAAGGGGGCGGCGCTGTACTGCACGCACCAGCCGTGCGTCATCTGCGCGAAGATGCTCATCAACGCGGGCATCACGCGGATAGTGTATGAGGAGGACTATCCGGACGAGCTGGCCATGAAGATGATCCAGGAGGCCGGTATCGAACTGGTGCGCTGGCCCGCGGATGACGACGAGAAACCGAAATGACGCCGGGGAGCGCGGCCTCCATCGCCCTCGCCTATGGCAGCGCGGCCGTGCTGACCTGTATCCTCACCCCCCTGGTTCGCCGAATCGCCCTGCGCACGGGGGCGGTGGATGTGCCGGATGAGCGCAAGGACCATCCCCGCCCAGTTCCCACCTCCGGGGGGGCGGCGATCGTGGCGGGGTTTCTGCTGACCCTGGGCGTGGTGGGGAATCTTCCGGACATGGGATCCCGGACGCTCATCGCCATCCTGGCGGGCGCGCTGTTCGTGGCCCTGGTGGGGATGGTGGACGACCGGAGGGCGATTGCGGCGAGGGTCAAGTTGGGGCTCCAGATCGCGGCGACGGTCCCGCTCTTGATCGGGGGGGTGAGAGTGGAGTTCCTCACTGATCCCCTCCATCACTCGATGGTGGCCCTGCCCGCGTGGATTTCGGTGACCGTCACGGTCTTGTGGGTGGTGGGGGTGACCAATGCCATCAACCTGATCGACGGGCTGGACGGGCTGGCGGCCGGGGTGTCGGCCATCGCCTGCGTGGCCCTCGCCATCGTGGCGGTGGGGTGGCAGCAGCCCGCGGTGGCGCTGCTGTGCGCGGCGCTGGCGGGCTCCGCGGCCGGCTTTCTCCCCTGGAACTGGCACCCGGCGCGCATCTACATGGGTGACACGGGCGCGTATTTCCTGGGGTATGTGATTGCCGCGCTCACCATCGTCGGGGCGTTCAAGATGGCGGCCGCGATCTCCGTGCTGGTGCCGATGCTGGCGCTGGCGGTGCCGCTGCTGGATACGGCCATCTCCCCCGTGCGGCGGTTTCTGCGCGGCCGGCCGGCGATGGCCGCGGACCGGGAGCACTTGCACCATCGGCTGGTGGCGATGGGGCTGTCGGTGCCGCGGGTGGTATTGTTGACCTATGGAGTGACGGCGGTGTGCGGGGCGATCGCGATCTGGATGTCCCACAGGAGTTAGCCTGGTGCGCAAGCGGATTCACGCGATGATAGTGATGGGGACGCGGCCGGAGGTGACGAAGCTGGCGCCGGTGGCGCTCTCCCTGAGGGAGCAGCCGGAGCGGTTCCGGGTCACCCTGGTGGGGACGGGGCAGCACCGGGACCTGGTGCCCCAGCACCTGAGGCTCTTCGGGCTGCGGCTCCAGCATGACCTGAAGGTGATGAAGCCGAGGCAGACCCTGGCCGACATCACGGCGCGCACCATGACGCGCATGGATGCGCTGCTCTCCGAGCGCCCGCCGGATGTGGTGATCGTGGAGGGGGACACGACGGCGGTGCTGGTGGCCGGGCTGGCCTCCTTCTACCGCAAGATTCCGGTGGCTCACGTTGAGGCGGGGCTGCGGTCGGGCGACCCGTATGACCCGTTTCCGGAGGAGATGAACCGGAGGCTGGTGGGCCCGCTCGCCTCCCTTCATTTCGCGCCCACCGCGCAGGCGAAGCGCAATCTCCTCCGCGAGAATGTGTCCCCGGATCACATTTTCGTCACCGGCAACACCGCCATCGACGCGCTGCTGTATGCGGCCCGCCGGCCGCCCCGCAGGCTCACGGTGCCAGCCTCTGTGTTGCGCGGCCGTCGGCTGGTGCTGGTGACGGCGCACCGGAGGGAGAGCTGGGGGAAGGGGATTCGAGAGATCTGCCTGGCGCTGCGGGAGCTGGCGAAAAGGTTCCCGGACATCGTGTTGGTGTACGCGGTGCACCCCAACCCGGTGGTGAGGAACACGGCCGAGGAGGTGCTGGCCGGGGTGGAGCGGGTGCACCTGATTCCGCCGCCGGACTACGCCGATTTCGTGGCGCTAATGAAGCGGAGTTATTTGATACTCACCGATTCCGGTGGTATTCAGGAGGAGGCGCCGTCGCTGGGCAAGCCGGTGCTGGTGATGCGGCGCACCACGGAGCGGGTGGAGGGGGTGAAGGCGGGGTGTGCGGAGCTGGTGGGGCCGGAGAGGAAGCGGATCGTGGAGCGCGCGTCGGCGCTGCTCGGCGATGCGCGGGAGTACCGGAGGAGGTCGCGGAAGCGCAATCCCTACGGGGATGGGCGGGCGGCGCGGCGGATAAGGGCCGGGCTGGCCTACTATTTCGGGCTGACCCGGAGACGGCCGGCGGACTTCCGGCCCTAGCGCACAAATCGTCGGAATGGGAAGCGAGCAGGTGAAAGAGAATTGGGTGAGGTGGTGTGGGGGAGTGCTGTTGTTGGCGCTCGCGGCGCTCGTCCTGTGGCGAGTGCGCGGGGTGGTGGTCACGGTGCTGGTGGCGGTGGTCTTTGCGTATATCCTACGCCCGCTGGTGAATCTGCTCTGCCGGCCGGGACTGGCGTTCAAGGGCGGACTCGTACACCTTCCGCGCACCGCGGCGACGGCGATCGCGTTCCTGGTGCTGGCCGCGCTGCTGGTGCAGGTGGGGAGCCTCAGCCTGCCTCCGCTGATGGATCAGCTCTCCGAATTGCAGCACAACTGGCCTCACTACCGGCAGAAGTTGCTGGATCTGACGGCCGCGGCGGAGCAGTTTCAGCAGGAGGAGATGCCGCCCACGTTGAGGCATTTGGTGAACTCGTGGAACGAGAGCCTGAGCCAGCTGGTGTCCATCCTCGCCAAGCGGGGGCTGGGGTTGACCGTCCACGGAATGGGGCTGGCGGTGGAGCTCATCCTGGTGCCCATCATCGCGTTCTATGTGCTGGCGGACGGCCGCTCCATCCGCCGCCAGCTGATGTTCTTCGTCCCGCCGCGCCACACGCAGGCGGTGGAACGCTCGCTGGACCTCGCGGACGACATTTTCGCCCGCTACATCAAGGGACAGGTGATTCTGTGTCTGATCGCGTTCGCCGTGGTGTCCGCGGGGCTGTGGGCGATCGGGGTGGAGTTCTATTTGCTACTGGGGGTGATCGCCGGAATCACCCGGGCGATCCCCATCATCGGGCCGCTGGTGGGGGCGGTCCCCATCCTGATCGTGGTGCCGCTCACCACGGGGTCGAGCGTGACGACTCTGTGGGTGCTGGTGCTGTTCGTAATCATGCATCTGCTGGAGAGCAAGCTGCTGATGCCGGCGATCATCGGCCGGCAACTGGACCTGCACCCGGTGCTGATCATCGTGGCGCTGCTGATCGGGGCGGAGATGGGGGGATTGCTGGGGATGTTCGTGGCGGCGCCCACCCTGGCGGTGATAAAGACCCTGATCTCCCACAGGGACGAGCAGAACGCCGAGCAGGCGGTTTGAGCCGGCGCGCGCCGTCCCGACCCGACGAAAAGCCCCCGCCGAAGCGCCCAAAAGTGCGTCAGATTGGGCCCTGGTGCGTTAGACGCGCTGTCGAGGGCATGGTATAGCACCTAATGAGTGCGGCCCCGATACGGGGCGCACCGCGTCTCTTTGCAATGCAACCTGGGCCGAGAACAGAGGCCGGGAGGTAGATCATGTCCAGGCAGTCACGCATACGCAAATCCAAGGTCGCCGCGGTGTTGATGGCGGTCATGGCGGTGTCGGTGACCGGCCTTTTCGGGGCCACGGGCGCCTCGGTGAAGATTCTGTCCCCGAAATCCGGAGCGCGGGTCAGCGGGGAGATATCCGTCTCCGCGCGCGTGAGGGCGTCCTCTGTGGCCTATCTGATCCTGGTAGTGGACGGAGACCGCCCGTGTGTCACCAACTCGCGGCCTTATCGCTTCGACCTCGACACGCGGCTGCTCGCCGATGGGCCGCACAAGGTGTCCGTGGAGGCGTATGACAGTTTCGGGATGATCGCCTCCTCCAGGGCCATCAAGATTTACGTAAAGAACGGGACCGCGGCGCCGCTGGCGGCGAAGAAGAGCGCCACCACCCGCGCGCTGGCGAAGTCCCCCTCCGCCGCAGACAGGCAGGCCGCGCTGGCGCCGGCAAAAACGGTGCCGGCGCCAGCGCGCGCGAAGGGACCGCGCGTGATCGCCCAGGCGGCCGATCTGGAGGCCCCGGGTGCGGCGGCGGGCACCATGTCCGGGCGCGGTCCGCTTCCGGAACCCGCGTCCGTGGCCGCGGAGGAAGGACAACGGCCCAGGAGCCTCGCGGCTCCGTCGGGCGCGAGTTTCGCCCGGAGGCGGGCGAACGTCATGAGCGCGATTCCGCCGAGCGCGCCGCGGCCGGTGGGACACACCATCATGCTCGACGGCAAGGTGGTGGCTTTCGATGTGGAGCCGCGGCTCGTTGACGGAAGACTGGAGGCCGGTTTCCGCGCGCTCTTCACCGCGGCCGGGGGACGGGTGATCTGGAACGCGAAGCGGAAGACGGCCCGCAGCGTGAGCCCGGGGCTGGTGGTGGAGGTGCCCATCGGGTCGGAGACCGCCACGGTCAACGGCAGTACCGTGCAAATGCCCAGGCCGGCGGCGGTGAAAAAGGGCCGCACCATCATCCCGGTCCGCTTCTTCGCGGAGGCGACCGGGGCGGCGATATACTGGGACAGCAGCACGAAGGTCGCCAGCCTGAGCACCCACAGGCTGGTGAGAAGCGCCCGCGCCGAGCAGTGACGGCCCGCGACATCATCCAATAGTTCAACCACCAACAGTTTGAAGGGCGTTCCGTCCACTGGGAGCGGGGCGCCCTTCGGCTTCCCCCGCCTCCTCCCCTCCTCCGGCAGGGCTGGACTCCGACGCCGCAGAACTCTGCCACAGGGATCAGCATGAACGAACGGACTGCGGGAACTCTCTATCTGGTGGGCACCCCCATCGGTAACCTGGAGGATGTCACCCTGCGCGCGCTGCGGGTGCTCTCCGAGGTAGATCTGGTGGCGGCCGAGGACACCCGGGTGACCCGCCGCCTGCTGGAGCGCCACGAAATCCGCGCCCGCCTGGTGAGCTACCACGCACACAGCGCGCGCGCGCGGCGGGAGGAGATCGTGGCCGCGCTCAAGTCGGGGCGGAGCGCGGCCCTGGTCTCGGACGCGGGAATGCCCGGCATAAGCGATCCGGGGGCGGACCTGGTGCGGGAGGCGAGGTCGGCGGGGGCGCGGGTGGTGGTGGTGCCGGGCCCCACGGCGGTCTCCGCGGCGCTGGCGCTTTCCGGCATTCCCGCACAGCAGTATCTGTTTCTCGGCTTCCCGCCCGCGCGCGCCGCGGCGCGTCGGCGGGCCCTGGAGGAAGTGAAGTTCTGGCAGGGGCCCCTGGTGTGCTTCGAGGCGCCGCACCGCCTGCTCCGCACCCTGGAGGACATGCGGGAGTCGTGGGGCGACCGGCAAGCGGCCGCGGCGCGAGAGTTGACCAAGCGTTTCGAGGAGGTGCAGCGCGGGCCGCTCTCCACGCTCATCGCGCACTTCACCGAGCACGAGCCCCGCGGGGAATTCACCCTGGTGGTGGCGGGGGCGGAGCGCCCGAAGGCCTCCCTCCTCCCCTCCCCCGAGGCGCTGGAGGAGGTGCGCGCGCTGGTGAGCGCGGGGCTCTCCCCCAGCCGCGCGGCGGCCCATGTCGCCAAACACCGGAATGTGTCCCGGCGGTCACTCTACGAGGCCTATCTGGCGGAGCGCGCAGAGGGGGAGGGGAAGTGAGCGATTCCCGACGCGCGAATTCCCTGGACGGGAAGACGTGGACGCGCTACTCGGTGAGCGTGTGGAGCGATATCAAGCGCACCCGCGAGGAGCGGGCGCTCAAGCACCCGGCGCTGTTTCCCACCGCGCTGGCGCGGCGGGTGATCGAGTGTTTTCTCCCGCCCTCGGGAAGGCTGGTGGTGGACCCCTTCTGCGGGCTGGGCTCCACGGTGCTGGCGGCCCACGAGCTGGGCCGCGAGGGCGTGGGATTGGACATCAACCCGAAGTATGTGGAGGCGGCGAGGCGGCGATTGGGGGAGTGCGCGGAAGGGTGCCGGGTGGTGTGCGCGAACGCGCTGGACATCGGCAAGCACGTGAAGCGCGGGACCGCGGACCTGGTGGTGACTTCACCGCCCTACTGGAACATCCTCACCCGGAGGCGGTCGGCCGACCGCAAGGAGGTGCGGAACTACGGCGACGACCCCGCGGACCTGGGCCGCATAGAGGACTATGACCAGTTCCTGCGCGCCCTGACGACAGTCTTTCGCAGGGTGAAGGCGGCGCTGCGGCCGGGGGCCTACTGTGTGGTGGTGGTGATGGACCTGCGGAAACGGGATCGGTTCTTCCCGTTCCACGCGGACCTGGCGCGGGCGATGACCAGGATCGGCTTCCTGCTGGACGACATCATCATCTGGGACCGGAGGCAGGAATACAACCTGTTCCGCCCGCTCGGCTATCCCTACGTCTTCCGCGTCAACAAGGCGCACGAGTTCGTGATGGTGTTTCAGAGGCCGCGGTAGGGCGTCCTCCCGCCACCCCGCAAATGAGAGACCTGCTCAAGCGGCAACCACCAGCACCTTCGGCGGCCCCGAATCAACGGGAGGCGTCTGTCCCTGCTCCCGCAAGCGTTCGATCTCGAAAGCAATGCCCTCGCGGGCGAGAGCGACGGCCTCTTCCTCTGTGGAAGCGAAACCCACGTACTCCGGGAACGCCGGTATGGTGATGGTGAAGCCGCCCTCGGGCTCAGGGGTCAAGATAACGTTGTATTCCATGTCATTCCCTCTTGAGGGCATCGAATTCCTGGCGCGACAGACCTGCTCGGCGCAGAATCGCGCGCAACGTGCCCTCTGGAATATCCCGTCCCGCGTGCACTGCAACGGTAACTGCATTGCGGGGGCGCTGAGGATTCTCAAGGCGCCAATGCGATCCTCGATGACTCACCACCTGTCAGGCCTCTGCTCTCCTAACGGCTCAGATCTACACTTGGATGATACTACGGCGCGAATCTATCCTCAAGTCCATTGTGCCAGAGGTGTCCGAAAAACAGAAACCTTGACGGAGAGCCTATCATGGCATATACTACATGTACTCCTCACTGTTGCGCTACGGCGCAACAGTCCCCCTCGGATTGCGATCCGAGGGATTTTTTGCTTGCAATGGCACCATGAACCGGGTCATTTTCCTCGTTGATGGGTTCAATCTGTACCACTCCCTGGTGCAGGCCCAGAAAGACACCGACGGCCGCTGTGTCAAGTGGCTCGACCTACATGCGCTCTGTTCCAGTTACCTGCACATAATCGGCAGACAAGCGCATGGAAGGGCGGATATGGAAGCCATTCATTATTTTTCGGCGACTCCCACTCACCGCACCAAGGGCGCTCAACACCGGCACAACCTGTACATGAGATGTCTGCAATCATCCGGCATCCAGGTGCATCTCGGCCGCTTCAAGAGGAAGACCGTCAACTGCCCGCTGTGTCACGGCAGCAGTATCAGATATGAAGAGAAGGAAACCGACGTTGCGATTGCCTCACAGCTCTTCGAAATCTGCCATGCGAACGCGGCAGAGTTCGTGGTAATCGTGACCGGGGACACGGACCTCGCGCCCGCGGTGCGAACCTGTCAGAGGCTCTTCCGGGACGTGTCTATCTGTTTCGCTTTCCCATACAGGAGACACAACGCAGAATTGAAGCAATTGTCTCCGGGGTCATTCAACATCGGCAGCCGAAGCTACTCGAGACATCAGTATCCCGACACACTGAGGTTGTCGGACGGAACCGAGGCGGCGAAGCCCCGCGAATGGCGCTAGCCGCCGCCCTCGGAGGCGGCGCCGAGGCGAGTGGCGTGGATCGCCTCTCTCACCTCCTCACCCGGAGGATGAGGACGATGCCCACGAGGCCGGTGATGATGTTGGGGAGCCAGGCGGCCCAGAAGGGGTTAACTCCTCCGCCCTGGCGAGCGACGATGGAGAAGTAGTTCCAGAGGACGTAGTAGGCGAAGCCGACCAGGACGGCCAGCCCCAGGCCTATGGAGGAGGAGCCGCGGTGTGATTTCACGCCGAGGGCGGGGGCCACCAGCGCGAAGACAAGACAGGCGAAGGGGATGGAGAATTTGTGGTGGAGCGTGAGCTCCAGCTCCACGGTGGGCTGGTGCTGGCGCAGGGCGTATTTGATGTACTGCTTGAGTTCGCGGTAGGTCATCTCGTTGGGGCTGCGGGCCCGCTGTGCCATTTCGCTGGGGCTGGTGGGGAACTCGGCCCGCCAGCTGCGGTGGCGGGTGCGGGTGGGCCACTTGGAGTCGAGCGGGTAGTTGACGACGTTGAACAATTGCCAGCCTCGGTCCTGCCATTTCCCGCGCTCGGCGACAGTGACGAGGACGGGCTTGCCGTTCTCGAACCAGGTTATGGTGGGGTGAAGCATCTCGCCGGTTGCCACGTTCAGACGGTCGGCGTAGATGAGCCGGGACACCTTCCCTCCACTCATCTCCTTGAGGTAGATGCTTCGCTCGCCGGCCTTGCCCGAGCGCTCGTTGGCGGCGCGCACGATCTCCTCCGCCCGCCGGTTGCAGACCGGCACCAGCAATTCGTTCATGGCCAAGGTGGCGAGGGAGACCACCAGCCCCACCGCGATCACCGGCACCACCAGGCGGCGGAAGCTCACCCCGGCCGCATGCATGGCCACCAGCTCGCTGTCCCCGCTCAGACGGCCGAAGGTGATGAGCACCGCCACCAGCGTGGCCAGCGGGAAGGTGAGCACCACGAACCCCGGCAGCCACAGAAGGAAGAGCTCGCTGGCCACCCAGAGGCTGAGCCCCAGCTCGGTCCCCAGCTCGGTGACCCGGAAGAGGATGTTCGCCGATACGAAGAGCAGTACGAAGGCGACCACGCCGAACAGGAAGGGCCCGGCCATCTCGCGCAGCAGGTAGCGGTCCAGTATCTTCAGCACTTTCATGTCATCTGAAACCGATCGCCCAGGTAGAATCGGCGGGCGACGGGGTCCTCCAGCAGTTCCTCGGCCGGCCCGGAGGTGAGGATCTTGCCCTCGTAGAGGATGTAGCTGCGGTCGGTGATGCGCAGGGTCTCCCGCACGTTGTGGTCGGTGATGACGACGCCCATCTCCCGGGAGCGGAGTTCGATCACGATGTCCTGGAGCTCGGAGACGGCGATGGGGTCGATCCCCGTGAACGGCTCGTCTAGAAGCAGGTAACGGGGATTCAGGGCGAGGGCGCGGGCGATTTCCATGCGCCTCCTCTCACCCCCCGAGACCACCTCCGCGGCGGCGGCGCGCACTTTCTGGAGGTGCATCTGCTGGATCAACTCCTCCAGGCGGAACCTGCGCTCCTCGGGCGAAAGCGGCATCCACTCCAGCACCGCGGCGATGTTGTCCTCGACGCTCATATGGCGGAAGGCCGAGTTCTCCTGGGCCAGGTAGCCGATGCCCCTTCTGGCGCGCTGGTGCATGGGGAGGCGGGTGATGTCCTGCCCGTCGAGGGAGACCGAGCCTCCGTCGGCTTCCACCAGTCCCACCAGCAGGTAGAAGGTGGTGGTCTTTCCCGCGCCGTTGGGGCCGAGGAGGCCGATGGTTTCGCCGGGGTGGACATCCAGGGCCACCCCGTCCACCACCTGCCGGTTGCGGTAACGTTTCACCAGATCGCGCGCGATGAGGCTCATTTGCTCCCTTCGTTTTCCCCGCCGGCCGCCTTCGCTCCCTTTTTCTCCGGGGCCGGCTGCGGCTGGCGCCACTCCACTCTCACCGGCTGTTCGCCGCGCTCGAACTTGAAGCGCCGGGTCTTGGTGTCATAGGTGAGCTGGTCGGCCTGGGCGGAGATCGCGGCGCCGGTGGTGGTGTTGCGCGCCCTGAAGTCCACGGCTCCCTTCAACACGCCGAGGCCGGTCTTGGCGTCGAAGGTGCCCGCCTCCGCCTTGCCCGTCACCTGCCAGATGGTGTTGTCGGCGGCAGTGTAGCGGCCGGTGATGGAGATGTGGCCCGCGGCCTCGACCCGCTCCCAGTTCCGCCGGTCCTTGGTGAACCACGCCTTGAAGCGGTCGCAGGTCATGGTGAGGTCCGCGCTGGTCACCTTCACCTGGCCGGACCACTCCCAGGGTCCCTGATTCTGAAAGGAGCCCTCGAAATGCCGGGCCTCGATGGTGAAGCGACCGAAGGTGGTCTGGTAAAGCGCGGGCTGGGCCGCGCCCGCGGCGGCCGCGGCCGTCAGACAGACGGCTATCAGCGCGCAACATGTGGAGATCTTTCTCATGGTTTCTCCTCGTCGGCCGGCGGCGCGGGGCCGCCGGACTGCTTCTCCTGGTATTTCCATTTCGTCCGCCCGGAGGCGACGACCTTTCCCTCGCCCAGATCGTACTCCACCCGCTCCGCGGCGAGAGACCAGTTCTCGCAGGTGATTCGCACATTTCCCTCGAGCAGAATGCGCTGCGCGGCCTTGTCCAGCCGCGCCCGGTCGGCCTTCATCTCCACCGGCGGACGGCCCTTCGGCCAGTACCAGCAGGAGGCCGGATGGAGCTGGTACGGGCCCTCCAGGTTCTCGGCCTCGATGTCGTCGGAGTGGGCCTCGAATTTCCATTCTCCGTCCGGGTCCACGATGCGGATGACGGAGGCGCCCATTCGCATCTGAGTCGCCGCGGAGGAGGGGGGCTTTTCGTCCTGCGGCGCGGTCGGGGCGCGGCCGCACCCCGCCAGCGCGGCTATGATCAACGCGGCCGCCGGAACCAGCAGCACACGCGGGGTCATTGCGGTTTCACCACTATCCACAGGCTGTACGGTCCCTGGTACTCGCCCACCGGACGCAGCGCGCCCTGCAGCACCAGCCCCTGAAGCGCGGCCTCCAGCGATCCCGAAGACGGCTGTTGGGTCGGGAACATCATCTCCTGGGGCGCGAGCACGTGGGTGACGCGCAATCGCTCCAGCGCCGCGAGCAGCGCGCCCGGGCTGCCGCGGTCCCGCGCGGAGAGCAGCGCCGTGTGATCCCCGAGCAGATAGTCCCGCTCCAGGTAGAAGAGGCGGGGTTCGTCCCCGAACACGAGGATCCGTGCCCCCGGGGGCGTGGCGCGGTTGACGGCCTGGGCGAATGAATAGGCCTGCGAGGTGCGGGCCAGGTACGCGGCCGGGGGCTCCAGGCCCAGGGCCGCGCGGACGCCGGGGCCGGAGAGGATCAGGTCGGCCGCGGCGCCGGAGGCGCAGGCGAGCAGAAAGGCGGCCGCGGCGGCCGCAAGGGCGAGCCTGCCCGACGCGAGCAGCCGCGCTCCCGCCGCCCCCGCGCAGGCGCAGAGGCCGGGCAGAATGGGCAGCAGGTAGCGGCCGTTCTGGCTCATGGCAAACCATATCGCCGCGTACAGGGCCGCGAACCCCAGCGCCATCCACCCCGGCCGCCCCACCGGGCCCGCCAGCAGCATCAGCGGCACCAGGGCCAGCAGAAGCGGCCCGAAGGTCCATATCAGCACGTTCATGGGGCGCATCACCTGCGGCTGGTCGAAGAAGAGGTGCGGGTTCATGGTGAGGTTCCACGGAAGCGCCGCGAACCGAACCGGCCCGCCGCCCGCTCCGAATTCCTTCTGCGCGGCGGTGTAGGCTTCCGCCCGCTCCGCGGTCCAGTACTTGCCCCCGAACCGCTGGTAGAAGAACGGATAGACGGGATTGCCGGTCCACACCTGGGATTTTACATACCAGGGGCCGGCCACCGCGAGCGCGATCAGCACGAACGCCGCCCCGCGCGCGGCCGCGGGGCCCGCGGCGCGGCTCCGCACCACCTCCCAGCCGAGCGCGATGACGGAGAAGATGAGCACCACGCCGGCGAGCATCTTGACTCCCAGCGCCAGGCCGCACATGAGCGCGGCCAGCCAGAGCCAGCCCGCGGACCGGTCCTCCCCGCGCCAGCGGCTGAGGGCGGAGATGGTGAGGAAGGCGTAGAGGGCGAAGGCGAGGTCGTTGTAGGCGATCATCGCCTCCCAGCCAACGAGGGGGATGGCGACGAAGGCGGCCGCCCCCAGGTATCCCGCCAGCGGGCCCCGCCACCGTTTGCCGAAGGCGTAGACGGCGAGCGCGATCAGCCAGGCGCACCCGAAATGGAATAGTTTGGCCAATGCCTGTCCTCGCAGCATGAGGCCAAGCAGGTAGAGCATCTCCATGCCGAAGGGGAAGTTGGAATGGGAAAGCCAGGGGATGAAGTGGATCCTGCCGTCCCGCAGGTAGACCTTGGGAATGCCCAGGTGGTAGACCAGGCCGTCGTAGTCGTTGTCCCCGGAGGGGGCGAGCGCGCCCAGGAGGGTGAGCGCGAAGGAGGCGAGGAAGAAGACGAGCAGCAGCACGGCCCCCAGGCGGCGCAGGCGCAGGCCCGCGGCCGCCGCCCATACCTCACGCGGCAGCCTGAGCAGGTGTTTTCCCCCGACGGCGGCGACCACCGCCACCAGCAGTGCGCCCGGCCATCGCCCGAGGAACCCCAGCAACCCCGCGCCGAGCACCAGGAAGGAGAGCGCGCCCATCCCGAGGGCGACGGCGAATGGGGCCTCCTCGGCCAGCCCGGCGGGTGCGACGCGCAGCCGTCGCAGTACGGAGGCGCCGAACCCGAAGCAGGCCCAGACAATCGCCAGCCAGATGAGTAGTGAGATCACGACTACAGTATACAATGTCAGGCCTCCCGCCGCCAGCGAGAAAGGTTCCCACTCGCCGAGGGCGAACCGAGTTTTTCAGCGGCCGCGGGGACGGGGCCGACGAGCAAGGAGGTATGGAGATGGCAGATCGAGTGAGGATAGGATTCGCCGGCGCAGGCGGAATCGCCACTGAGGCGCACCTGCCGGCGCTGAAGGAGGTGGATGGGGCGGAGATCGTGGCCCTGGCGGACGTCTCCGAGGACCGCGCAAAGGCGGCCGCGGAGAAGTTTGGGGGGAAGGCGTACGCGGACTGGCGGGAGATGCTGGACAAGGAGGAGATGGACGCGCTCTATGTCTGTCTGCCGCCGCATGTTCACGGGGAGGTGGAGCTGGCCGCGTGCGCGAAGGGGCTGCATCTCTTCGTCGAGAAGCCCATCGTGATGGACATGGAGACGGGGATCAAGATCGCGGAGGCGATCGAGAAGGCCGGAGTGATCTCATCGGTGGGCTATCAGCTGCGCTATCGGCCGGTGGCGGACGCGGCGCGGGATTTCCTGAAGGACAAGCCGGTCGCCATGGTGGCCGGAATCCGCTGGGGAGGGATCGCCGGCGGGCCGGAACACTGGTGGAGGGTGATGAGCCGGTCGGGCGGGATGCTCCACGAGCAGGCCACCCACAATCTGGACTTCATCCGCTACATCGTGGGAGACGTGAAGCGGGTATATGGCGTGAAGGCGCTGAACGCGCTGAAGGGCGTGGAGAACCTGGACATCCCCGACGGCGAGATCACGGTGATGGAGTTCGTCAACGGGGCCATCGGCTTTTTCGCCAACAGTTGCGCGCTCACCAAGGGCGGAGGCGCGAGCAGCACCGAGATCATCCTCAAGGACCTGCTGCTCCAGGTGAGCTTCAGCGACATCCAGGTGCGGCCGGAGGGCGCGGCCTCCATCGAGCTGCCGGAGCCGGGCATGGACATCGACGAGGCCTTCGTGCACGCGGTCCGCACGGGAGACCGCTCCGTCATCCGCTCTCCTTACAACGACGCGCTCAAGACCGCTGAGGTGACCCTGGGCGCGCTGGAGTCGTCCAAGACGGGCAAGCCGGTGGAGATGAAACTCACGTAGACTGGACCGGAGGGAGAGCGGCGATTCGTGCTGGACTGCTACGTATTCTTCGATGTCGATGACACCCTGGTGGAATGGAGCGTAAGCTGGAGGGAGGTGTTCGCGCGCGTCGCCGCGGAGGCGGGGGCGGAGACGACGGCGGAGCAGGCCGAGCAGGCGCTCACCACCGCGTTCACCACCTTCTACGGGGACACCATTCGGCGGTATGCGCGCGGGGGAGACCTGCGGGAGTTCTGGGTGGATTACGACGGCCGCATCCTCGCGCTGCTGGGCGTGAAGGGCGACCTGCGAAGACATGCGGAGCGGGTGGTGGACCAGCTGCAGCGGCCGGAGAATATCCGCCTCTACCCGGAGGCGAGGGAGACGCTGGAGCGGCTGGCCGGGGCGGGCGCGCGGCTGGGAATCGTCACCGGACGGCCCCAGGCGGGGCCGGACCTGGAGAGACTCGGGGTGCTGCACTACTTCGAGCCGGTGATAGACGCGTTCGGCGCGGCCGGCATCAAGGCCGAGGGGGAGATGTTCGCGCGGGCGGCCCGGAGGGCGGCGGAGTGCGGATGCCCGGCCTGGCATGTGGGCGATCACTATGATGACGACGTGAGGGCGGCGAGCAAGGCGGGCCTGCGGCCGGTGCTGGTGGACCGGCGGAACGCCCACCCGAAGGCGGACTGCCCGCGGATTACGGACCTGCGGCAACTGCTGGAGATAGTGGGCGAGTGAAAGGCGCGATGACTCACCGCGAGAGATGGCTGGCCGCGCTGCACTTCCGGCCGGTGGACCACATCCCGGACGAGGAGTTCGGCTACTGGGACGACACGTTCTGGGCGTGGCACGAGCAGGGGTTGCCCCGGGAGATCGACACCAACGAGAAGGCCGATCTCTATTTCGGGTTCGCCCCCAGGGCCCAGGTGCCCGCGCACCCGGGGCTGCTGCCCTCGTTCGAGCGGAAGGTGCTGGAGGACCGCGGCGACCATCTGCTCATTCAGGACGAGAACGGGGCACTCTGCCTGGTGCACGCCTCCGGGCAGTCGTCCATCCCCCACTTCCTGGAGTTCCGCCTCAAGGACCGCGCGTCGTGGGAGCGGGATTTCAAGCCCCGCCTGGACCCGGATGACCCCAGGCGCCTGCCCTCCCCGGAGGAGATGGAGAGGCTGAAGCGGGAGTGGGCGGCGCGGGATTACCCCCTGGGAATCAGCATCGGCAGCCTGTTCGGGTGGATCCGCGATTGGGCGGGGTTCGAGGGGGCGACGATGATGGTCTACGATGACCCGGAGCTGCTGGAGGAGATGATGGAGACCATCACCCGGGTCGTCACCCGCGTCATCTCCCACATCGCCCCCCAGGTGGACCTCGACTTCGGCGCGGGTTGGGAGGACATGTGCTTCAATCAGGGGCCGATGATCTCGCCGCGGGATTTCGCCCGCCTCATGGTGCCGCGCTACCGGCGCATCACCGAGATTTTGAACGAGCACGGGTGTGATATCGTCTACACCGACTGCGACGGGAACATCAACCAACTGGTTCCGCTGTGGCTGGAGGCGGGGGTGAACTGCATGTTCCCGGTGGAGGTGGCGGCGGGAAGCGACCCGATCGCCCTGCGGGACAAGTACGGCAAGCAGGTGCTGCTGCTGGGCGGAGTCAACAAGCGGGCCCTGATCGAGGGAAAGGAGGCGATCCGCAAAGAGATAAAGCGGATCGAGCCCTATGTCAGAGAGGGGGGATGGATTCCGCACGTGGACCACCGGGTGCCGCCGGATGTCACGTTCGAGAACTACCTGTATTACCTGGACCTGAAGCGGGACACATTCGGCATCCCCACTCCCCCGCCCTGGGAGGAGCGGAGGCCCGCGGATTGGGGGAGCAAGCAGTGAAGACGCCCGGGGAGAAAGAGGTGAAGGAGCTCCACTCGGCCGGGGGTGTGGTCGCGAGGAAATCCCGGAAGCCAGGCCGGCCTGAGCCGACCTGGGAGGTGGTGGTGATGTGCTCGGGGTACGGCACCTGGGTGTTCCCGAAGGGGGGCGTCGAGCCCGACGAGGAGCCGGAGGAGGCGGCGCGCCGGGAGATAGAGGAGGAGGTGGGGCTGTCCGGGCTGTCGCTGCTGGCTCCGCTGGGGGAGACCGAGCACGAGTACCAGGCAGATGGAGGGCGGTGCCGCAAGAGGGTGGATTGGTTTCTGTTCCTCGCCCCGGCCGGGGCGGAGCCGAGGGCCAACCGGGAGGAGAACGCGCTGGAGGCGGCCTGGTTCGAGGCGCGCAGCGCGCTCTCCCTGCTCACCCATCAGAATCAGCGGAACCTGTTGCGACGGGCGCTGAAGGTGTTGAACAAGAGGGAGCAAGAAGGATAGCGGCCGGCGGGGCGGGGAGGGCAGCTGCGTGGCGGGCTTTCCCAAGCCCGCCACGCAAGCGAAGCTTGCGAAGAGTGG
>WFSF01000260.1 GCA_015486155.1 Armatimonadota bacterium | reverse complement strand
GCCCACACGGAGAGCGCCGCCCCCCTGAGGTCGCCGCCTCCGCCGTGGCGCAGAATCTCCTTTCCGTCCCGAATCAGCAGGAAGGATACTCCCGGGTGGCTGAACACGAACCGGGTGACGGCCTCCACGATGTGGCCCATCTCCACGTTGTCGCTCTTCAGGAACTTGAGGCGGGCGGGGGTGTTGTAGAAGAGGCGGCGGACGCTGATCCGGGTGCCGGCCGGCGCGCCGGTCTCCGCCACCTCGGCCACTTCGCCCCCGGCCGCGACCACCTGGACGGCCGCCTCCGCCTCCGCGCGCCGGGTCACCATGGTCAGGTGGGACACCGCCGCGATGCTGGGGAGCGCCTCCCCGCGGAAGCCGAAGGTGGTCACGGAGTCCAGGTCCTCCGCGGAGCGGATCTTGCTGGTGGCATAGCGCTGGAGCGCGAGCAGGGCGTCCTCGCGGGTCATGCCGCACCCGTCGTCGGTCACCTGGATGAGTTCTCTCCCGGCCTCCCGCACCTCGATTGCGACGCGGCGCGCGCCCGCGTCGAGCGCGTTCTCGACCAGCTCCTTCACCACCGAGGCAGGGCGTTCGATCACCTCGCCGGCGGCGATCTTGGTGGTCGTCTCCTCGTCCAGGATGACGATGCTCACGCGCGGCCTCGCCTTCGCGCCTTCAGTCCTCTTCGGACCAGCGCCACTCGTAGAGTTGTTTTTCTCCCCGGAGGCCGCGCAGGTAGTCGGCCTTCTGCTTCTCGTAGGCCTCCCGGATCGCCTCCGGGGTGTCGGCCAGGCCCCCGGGCGGGAACTGCTTCAGGGCGGGCGGATTCGGGTCGGAGAGCACCCGGTACGCCTCCGCCCGGCGCAGCTTCAGGTGGCGCTCGCGGTGGTCTCGGATGCCGCTGTAGATGTATTCCCAGAAGTTCTCCGGCGCGCGCGTGGCGGCGGCGAGATCCACCTCCGCCACGGCCGCCGCCTCGTCTTGTTCTCCGCAGTCGGCCAGTATCTTGGCGTTGGGGGCGGCGATCATGGAGTGCAGGCCGGTGGAGCTGATGTAGAACACCTGGTGGTCCATGGCGCGGGTCTTCATCTTCCAGTCCGGGATGCTGGCCGCGGAGGGATGGCAGATGATCTGCGCGCCGTTCATCGCCAGGGAGGCGGAGGCCTCGGGCCACATCTCGTCGTAGCACACCAGCATCCCCACCACGCCGATGTCGGTCTCGAACACGGGAAAATCATCCCCGTTCTTCACCTGCCAGGTTTCGTAGATGGGCAGGTTGACCTTGTGGTAGCTCCCCATCACCGCCCCGTCGCGGCCGAAGAGCACCGCGGAGTTGTAGATGACATCGCCCTCCGGCTCGTAGAAGCAGGCGACGACGTGCATCCGGTGGCGGGCGGCGACGGCGCCCAGGGTCTCGACGATGTAGGAATGGAGTTCGCGGGTCAGCGTCTGGAAGATGCTGGTGTCGTCGAGATAGGTGAGAGCGTAGCTCGTGGAGGCGATGTCCTCGCCCGTGACCGCGATATCCGCGCCCATTTCCCCCGCCCTGGCCACCAGCGCGGCGTGGGCGTCCACGCGGCTGCGCGCATGGGCGCGCGCCGCGTCCAGGGAAAATACGTCGCTGTAAGGATGGGCCTCCTCGGGCGTGTCCCGCCACCCCATCTGGGTGGTTCCGAGCGTGACAGGTTTGCCGGCCATTGCTGCCTCCCGTTTTCCGTGAGTTTACTTCGGGGCCATGCGCCTCAGGTCCATGCTTCTGGGCACGGCGTCCCGGAGGTCGTCGAAGGGATAGTTCAGCCCGCGGCGGAAGGGAATCGGGTCCTCGCTGAGCTTCTTCGCCCGCGCCAGGCACCGGTCCGGCCAGTACATCTTCACCTCCACCTCCGAGAGGCCCATGAATTCGCACATGTCCTTGATGCACAGCGTGGAGGGCTGCCACCAGATTCCCATGGCGAAGCGACCGAAGTTGGCGTATGAGTGTTCATCGTCCGGCACCGCCGCGCTCTCCAGCAGCAGCGTCCCTCCCACTTTCAGCAGCTCCCGCATCACGTAGAGCCCGACGAGCATGTCGCTGAGGTGGTAGAGCACCCCGCTGAGGATGATGAGATCGAATTTGCCCACCCCCATCTCCGGCAGGCGGTAGAGGGAGGCGACGAGGGTTTTGACTGCGGGCAGGCGGAACACCTCGGCCAGGTAGGCGCACTGGGCCGCGTAGGGGGGGATCTCGTCCACCGCCAGCACCTCGTCGGCCCCCCGGTGCGCGGCGATCATGCTGACCGCGCCGGTGAGGCAGCCGATGTCCGCCACGCGCAGCCCGTCCAGGCGCTCCGGCCACCATCCCCAGGCGTCCCAGTGCCCCACGATGTGCAGGAAGTTGTCCTTCATCACCCCTTCCTTGACGAAGGGACCGAAGTCGATCCTGTGCCCCCAGCCGTACTGCGCGGCCTCGGAGAGCTCATCCACCCGCCGGCGGACGGCCTCCACCTCCTCGGCGCTCAGCGAGGCGGGCAGGGACAGGGGCCACTCGGCGGGCGGCGGCCCCTCCTCTCGGGAGGGCGCGGCCTGCGGCGTGGGAGTCTCTTGCTTTGCGGGTTTTCTGCGCCAGAACATGGCCTTTCTCCGTGGACTATCGTGAATACTTTCGGGGCGCGTCCCCGCGCTCCTCCGAGGCGGCGCTCATGCGTCGGGCTTCAGTTTCCCGGCCGCCACCAGGCTCATTCCGATCAGCATGGCGGCCATGATGAGGAAGGGCAGGCGGAGCCCGAAGAACGAGGCGGTGATGCCGCCGAGCAGCGGCCCCAACCCCCAGCCCATGGCGGAGGCGGTGGTGGTGAGCCCGTAGGCGCGGCCGAAGAGGGACCGCGGAATCACCGTCGCCACCATGGCGTTCATCGCCGGAATCATTCCCCCCGCGCCCAGTCCGAACAGGATGCGCATCACCAGCAGCTGGTGGACGCTGGCGGCGAAGAACTGGGGGATGCAGAGCGCGCCGGCGGCTGCGGTGCAGAAGATGAGCACGCGGCGGTGGCCCACCCGGTCGCTGATCCTTCCCACCGCCACCGCCGACACCGCGCTGGCCACGCCGGTGGCCCCCAGGATGAGCCCGGTGGCCGAGGCCGCCGCCTGCGAGCGATTCAGGATGTGCTCCACGAAAAGCGGAAAGATGGCTCCGACGAACGAGGCGCTGAGGTTCATGGAGAAGTATACGAGCAGCAGCACCGCCACCGTCGGCGTGCGGAAGATGTCCCACGCGGAGCCGACGGCCCTGGCCTCGGCCCGGGGGGGAACGAACCTCGCTCTCGCCCCGACCAGCACCAGCAGCCCACCGGTGAGCAGGAGCGCGCCGGTGATGCCGAAGGGCACCCGGTAGCCGAACCGGTCGGCCGCCATCCCGCCCAGAAAGGGGCCGATGGAGCTGCCCACGAATACCGCCGTCTGCATCAGCCCCAGGCTGTAGCCCAGGCGGGCCCGCGGGGTCACGCTGGACACCAGGGCGACGGAGGCGGGGACGGTGCCGGTAACCGCACCCTGACACATGCGCAATCCGAGGAGTTGATAGACGCTCCGCGCGAATCCCATCAGGGTCAGGATCACCGCGCCGCCGAACATCGCCCGCAATACCATGAGTTTGCGCCCGTAGCGGTCGGCCAGCGCGCCCCACACCG
Organism: Armatimonadota bacterium; assembly: GCA_015486155.1. GTDB lineage: Bacteria > Armatimonadota > Hebobacteria > Hebobacterales > Hebobacteraceae > S016-27. Next base: position 40,950 of record WFSF01000260.1, on the reverse strand, counting down.
GGGCCATGGTGCTCATCATCAGCGCGCTTCCGGTCATGAGCAGGCCCGCCCACACCCGCAGCGCCCGCTCATTGGTCACCCCCAGCTCGCGCACATAGAAGGGCAAGAAGGGCATCACGAAGGAGAAGCCGAGGATGGCCAGCAGCTGCGCGATCCACATCGCGTAGAGGGTGAGCTGCCAGCGCGGATGGCCGTCCTCACGGGAGGACGGCCCGATTCGCGGCGAGTCTTCGTTTTCGGCGATCTTGTCCTCTGGGGTTTCCGACATACAGGCGCGCTCGTTTCCGCGGATGTGTCCCTCTTCCCTGCCTTCGCCCCCGCACATGCCTGGCGATCGCTCTATCGCAGCAGGACTCCGCGCGGCTCCCGCCGAACCACCTCCTCGCGGAGGAAGCCATGTTTCTCGACATCATCGGCCGCCGCAACCCGGAGCTCGTCCGCGCCGCGGTTGCGCTGCACCAGTCCGGCGCCATCCCCCCGAATTGCTATCTGCTGGACCTGGACGCCCTCCGCGGGAACGCGCGGCTGATCAAGGCCGCGGCCGACCGCGCCGGGCTCCAGGTCTACCCGATGGCGAAACAGGTGGCGCGCAACCCGCAGTTCGTGCGCGCGGCGGCGCGCGCGGGGATGGCCAAATTCGTGTGCGTGGACTGGATGGGGGCGATGCTGCTGGCGCGCCAGAGGGCGCGGCTCGGACATGTGGGGCACCTGGTGCAGATTCCGCGCGGGCGCGCGCGCGACCTCGCGCGGCTCGGCCCCGAGGTGTGGACGGTCTTCAACCTTGAAAAGGCGAGGGAGGCGTCCGCGGCCGCGCAGGCCGCGGGGCGGATCCAGGACCTGTTGCTGCGGGTGGTGAGGCCGGGGGACACTTTCTATCCCATGCACGACGGGGGCTTCGCGTGCGACGACGTGGCGGCGGCGGCGCGGGAGATCTCCCGCCTGCCGAATGTGCGCGTGGTGGGCGTGACGAGTTTTCCCACGCTGCTGTTCGACACGGAGCGGGGCCTTCACCTGACGCCCAACATGGAGACGCTGCGGCTGGCCGCGGAGCGGTTGCGGCGGGAGGCGGGGATAGAGGTGACGCAGCTCAACGCCCCCGGCACCACCTCGGCGGAGACGATGCAACTTCTCGCCGATGCGGGGGCGACCCACGTGGAGCCCGGGCACGGGTTCACCGGCACCACTCCCTGGCACGCGCACGAGGATTTGCCGGAGCGGCCGGCGATCTGCTATGTCAGCGAGGTGAGCGATGTGCGCGGAGATACCGCCTATGTCATCGGCGGGGGGCTGTACGTGGACCCGGTGATCCCGCCCTATCAGGTGCGGGCGTTCGTGGGGAAGGAGGGAGACGAGGCGCTCGCCAACGTGGTGAACGCGGACCTCGGCTCACCCGCGGGCATTGACTACTACGCGCTGCTCGACCGCGGAACGGGCAGGGTGGAGATCGGGGACTCGGTGGTGTTCGGCTTCCGCGCGCAGGCATTCGTGACGCGCGCCTTTGTGGCCGCGGTGCGGGGCCTTGCGCGGGGAAAGCCGAAGGTGGCCGGGGTGTACGACACCAGCGGCCGGCGGGTGAGGGGGCGGAGCGCTTCACAGGCCTGAGACGCCTTATGTGAGGGGCGCGCCTGACCGCGAGGACATTTGGTCGTCCCGCGCAGTCTAACAGCCGGCCGAGTCAACACAGCACGGGAGGGGCCGTATGAAGCGGGGTTTGGCTGCTGATCGTTCCGTCGGAGCAGGTGCAGTCGGCGGTGATCTCTGCCGCGATCTATGGCCTCGTCGGGTGGGGGCTGCTCCTGTTCCTGCCGCCGCCGATGTGAAGACGCGCGGTCCCGCTACTCGCCCTCCACCGGCCCGATGTACTCGGTGCTCAGCGCCACCTGGTCGAACCAGACGCGGTTGACCTGGGGGCTGTTGTGGACGTAGAGCTCCAGCCAGAAGCAGTGGATTTTCAGCTCGTCCGTGTCCCGCCACCGGAGGCCGGTGGTGTGGATCACCCGCTCCCCGTCTATCCAGGCGGCCTGTTCGCCGTCGGGCCGGCCGGGGGTGTTGAGCTTGAGCATCATCTCCATGCAGTACCAGCGGCCGCGCTCGATTGCCACCAGGGGATCGCTCAGGAACACGTTGCCCCAGTAGTTGCCATCGGGCGCCTGTTTCATGTCGGGCCAGTAGGTGTAGAACCCCATCGCGCCGGGCGGCTGGTCGGCGTGGGCGCGGTGCGGCTCCAGGCCGGAGATGAAGAAATCGCCGCCGGTGGGCCGACGGCCCGCTTTGCCGAAGGCGGCAAAGCGATTGTTGGGCGGGCCGCCCAGCAGGTTGCAGAAATGCAGGTACTTGCCCTGGTCGAAGTCCTCCGCGAACATGCAGTACCAGCGGGCGTGGACTTCCTCGTATCCGGGCAGAAACCATTTCACCAGCTTGCCGCCCGTCTCCGGACCTTTCCCGGCCGTCACCTCCGCGGCGTACCGGCCGCGAAAGACGCGGGCGGGATCGTCGGTGACCTTCACACTTGTGGCGCGCGGGTCAGACAGGTTGTCCCAGGGACCGATTTCACCTGTCTCGAAGTCGTGAGAGAAGAAGACGGCCATCCAAGCCCCTCCAATCAATCCCCTTGCATGCATTCGCGGGGCTTTTCCAGAAATAACATTACCACATCGCGTTTGCGCTGAAACATCGTTTCACGATACAGTATGTTTCGAGGGATAACGCCGGAGCCGAGTTGCAGGGATGCGTGGCACTTCGAGGGTCCCTTTGCGTCGGCAACGGGCCCTGTGCTATCATGCCCCACAAATCATCTGGAGGACAAGGCAAGTGTTGAAGATTGCAGTGATTCCCGGCGACGGCATCGGGCCGGAGGTGGTGAGAGAGGGTCTGAAGGTGCTGGGGGCGGCGGCGAGGGCGACCGGCCTGGAATACGATACGGTGGAGTACGATTTCGGCGGGGACCGCTATCTCGCCACCGGCGAGGTGCTGCCCAAGGGCGCGCTGGAGGAACTGGCGCAATACGATGCCATCTACCTGGGGGCGGTGGGGCACCCCGAGGTGGCCCCCGGGATTCTGGAGAAGGAGTTGCTGCTGGGGATCCGCTTCGGCCTGGATCAGTATGTGAACCTGCGCCCCATCAAGCTCTACCCCGGGGTGTGGACGCCCATCAAGGACAAGGGGCCCGAGGAGATAGACTTCGTGGTGGTGCGCGAGAACACGGAGGACATGTATGTGGGCACCGGCGGGTTCACCCACTACGGCACTCCCCAGGAGGTGGCCACTCAGGTGGCGGTGTACACGAGGCGGGGGACGGAGCGCGTGATCCGGTACGCCTTCGAGCTGACGAGGAAGCGAAACCGCGGGAAGAAGCTGACGATGGTGGACAAGTCGAATGTGCTCACTTACGGGCACGATCTCTGGGTGAGGACCTTCCAGGAGGTGGGGGAGGAGTACCCGGATATCGAGAAGGACCACGCCTATGTGGACGCCACCTGCATGTGGATGGTGAAGAACCCGGAGTGGTTCGATGTGATCGTGACCACCAACATGTTCGGCGACATCATCACCGACCTGGGGGCGATGGTGCAGGGGGGGATGGGCATCGCCGCCTCCGGCAACATCAATCCCGAGGGCGTGTCCATGTTCGAGCCGATTCACGGCTCCGCCCCCAAGTACGCGGGTCTGAACAAGGCGAATCCCCTGGCGGCCATCTGCGCGGTGCAGATGTTGCTGGAGCACTCCGGGGAGGAGGAGGCGGCGGCGCGGGTGGAGAAGGCGATCGCCGACGTGCTCGCCAGCGGCAGGATCCCCGATCTCTCCGCGGGCAAGTGCCCTCCGACCAGTGAGATAGGCGACATGGTGGCGGAGGCGGTGCAGACGAGGTGAGTGGTCCGGCGGACGCGGTGCCCAGCGCCGCGCTCAGGTCGCGATGCTAGAGAACGGTGACTCTTGACCCCAGATTCAGACTCAGATTCAGATAGCGAAAAGGAAACAGCGCGCGCGGCTCTGGTCACCTGGAGAGCGGTGCTTATAGCCTTCGGGCTGTTGGTGGTGCTGGCGCCGGCCGCCTTCTACGGCGAGCTGGTGTATATGTCCACCTATCAGTTCGCCTCCGGGATCCCGGCGATGGCCCCGCTGGTGGTGTTGTTGCTGCTGACCGCGGTCAACCCCTTGGCGGGGAGGCTGGGTCTGCGGGAACTCACCCGGCGCGAGCTGCTCACCATCTACTCCATCGTGCTGGTCGGGTCTCCGCTGGTCACCCATGGCATCCTCGCCTGGATGCTTCCGCACACCCTCATCGAGTATTACCTGGCGCGCGCCCAGCCGGAGTGGGTGACCGGGGTGTTGCCGTATCTGCCGCCTTGGTCCTCGCCCACTCAGATGGAGGCGGTGGAGGGGTATTTCGTGGGGCACGCGGCGGTGCCGTGGTCACAGTGGTGGACGCCCCTGGCCGCCTGGGGGACGTTCATGTTGGCCTTGTTCGTGTGCACCCTGTCCCTGGTGGTGCTGTTCAGGGTGCAGTGGATTTCGCATGAGCGGCTCAGTTTCCCCATCGCCCAGGTGCCCTTGCAGATGGTCAGGGAAGAGGGGGATGGAGCCCGTCGCAGGGGACGATTACCCGGGAACTGGATGTTCCGGATCGGGTTTCTCGTCTCGTTCTGCGGCGCGTTTCTCAGCCGGCTCCGGGGGATTTTCCCCGCGATTCCCGCCATTCCCCTGGGGGAGACGCTGCTGATTCCCTGGCAGAAAGTGGGACCGCTGGCCGGGTTGGGGGACATCTGGTTGGTGCTCTACCCCTGGATGATCGCGATCGCCTACCTCATCCCCAAGGAGCTGTCGTTTTCGTGCTGGTTCTTCTGGATCGTGCGGGTGGCGATGACCGTGCTCGCCATCGCTGCGGGGGCCACCCCCCGGAAACCCGAGGAGTGGTATGGGAGCGGCTTTCCTGCGCCCTATTTCCAGGGGGGTGGGGCGGTGCTCGCCCTGGGGCTGTGGGTGTTGTGGATCGGGCGTCGGCACCTGAAGAGGGCGCTCCGGATGGCGTTCACCTTCCGCGGCCCGGGGGCCGAGGAAAATGCGCCGCTGGCCTATCGGTGGGTGCTGCTGGGGTTCTTGGTCTCGTTCGGCTACATGGTGTGGTTCAGCTGGGCGTCGGGGTGTCGGCCCATCGTGGGGGTTGCCATCGTGACGCTGATCGTCGCCTACTACATGATGTGGACGCGGCTGAGGGCGGAGACGGGCCTGGGGTTCGTGCCGTTTCCCATGACGGTGGACAGTATGTTGATGGGCCCTCTTGGCAACGCGGCCTTCCGCCCGCGGGAGATCGCGACTCTGATCAACCTGAACTGGGCGTACTTCCCTGGATTCGGAGAATCCTTCGAGGTGTGCACCGGCAATGCCATGGACAGCTTCAAGATCGCCGATTCGGCGCGCATCCCCTCCCGCCCCCTGCTGGCGGCGCTGGCGGCGGGATTCGTGGTGGCGCTGGTGGTGGGGATCTATACGGTGATGACGGGCATGTACCACTACGGATTTCTCAACCTCCGCGCCTCTCTAAGCGGAGGCGGATGGCTCGGAGAGCAACTGCGCTCGAGCGGCGGGCAGATCTTCGATGCGCTGGCCAATCCCCAGAAGCCGGATATCCCCGGCATTCTCTGGATGGCCGCGGGGGGCGCGATCGCCATAGGGCTGGGGTTGATGCGCCTGCGCTTCTGGTGGTGGCCGTTCCACCCCATCGGCTACCTGGCCTCCAACACCTGGGGCATGCAGCAGTTCTACATGCCGTTCTTCATCGGGTGGCTTCTCAAGGTGCTGGCCATTCGCTACGGCGGCCTGCGGCTCTACCGCGCCACGGTGCCCATGGCCATCGGTCTCATAGTCGGCGACATGGCCAATGAGGGGCTCTGGGTGGCGGTGGCCCTGATCGCCGGCCACTCGATCTGACCGCGCCTGCGGCCGCCTGCGGCCCGGGGATGCGGTGTTCGCCGCGTTCGATCCCGCAGCGGCCTACGTGCCGCCGGCCGACTAAACGCGTCGCTCCACCTGCACTAACCCGTCTTCATCTTGCTTGACACCCGCGCATTCCGCGCCTAGAGTGAGCGGAGCCAGAAGAACTCAGCATTGGCCGATTCTGAGATCGAGGGGATGGATATGTCGAGCGCCAGCAGGCGGAACGCGGGGTTTCAACCGGAGCTTCGCAAGAATATAGTCACTAGAGAGTGGGTGATCATCGCCAAGGGCCGCGGCAAACGGCCCTCGGACCTGCGCCGGGACGCCGACCCACAGGAGGATCCTCCGCAGTACGATTCCAAATGTCCGTTCTGCCCGGGCAATGAGGGGAAGACTCCCCCGGAGGTGTTCGCGCTGCGGGATGGAGGGAAACCCAACTCCCGCGGCTGGTCCGTGCGGGTGGTGCCCAACAAGTTCGCCGCGCTGCGGGCCGACGGCTCGGATGCGCTGCGTTCGGTGGGGATCTACTCGGCGCGGGACGGATTTGGGGCGCATGAAGTGATCATCGAGTCTCCCGAGCACAACAAGGACCTGTGGGAGATGGACACCGAGCATATCGAGGGGGTGGTGGAGGCCTACCGCCAGCGCTATCTCGCCTATGAGGTGGCCGAATCGCTGCGCCACGTGCTCATCTTCCGCAACCACGGCCCCAAGGCGGGCACCTCTCTCGTCCACCCGCACACTCAACTCATTGCGGGGCCGGTGCTCCCGCACCAGGTGCACTTGGAGCTGCTGGGAGCCGGGCACTACTGGGAGTACCTGGGCAAGTGCGTGTTCTGCGATATCCTGGACTACGAACTGAGCAGCGGAGAGCGGGCGGTGTTCGAGAGCGATCACTTCGTGGTCGTCACCGCCTTCGCGGGGCGCTATCCGTTCGAGACCTGGGTGATCCCAAAGCGGCATTCCATCAGGTTCGCGGACATGAGCGAGGAGGAGGCCTCGGACTTCGCCTCGGTGCTCAAGGAGGTGCTCCGGCGCATCGCGCTCTGCCTGGGAAGGCCGTCCTACAACTACGCCATCCACAGCGCGCCCACCACCGACTACAATGTGCGCGCTTATCACTGGCACCTGGAGATCTATCCCCGCATCACCACCCTGGGCGGATTCGAGCTGGGGAGCGATATCTACATCAACGTGATCTCCCCGGAGGACGCCGCCAAGGCTCTCCGGGAGGTTGGGAGCGAGTAGCCGCCCAATCGACGCGCCGGCCGCGGGAGAGGGACCGGCGGAACAATGCCGAACCTTTCGACGGGGCTCATCGCGAGCCCCGTATTCTTGCGACTGGAGTTTGGCGTTGGAGAAGTTGATTCAGACGGACTGGCATGTTCACAGCGCGCTCTCCGACTGCGGCAGCCCGGAGGCCACGCCGGAGGCGATCGTGGCGGCGGCGCACCAGGCGGGGCTGCGCGCCATCGGAATCACCGACCACGTCACTCTCCCCAGGCACCGGGATCGGCCCGCGTTGACGCGGAAAGCCCTTCCCGCGGACCTGGGGGGACTGCAGGTATACATCGGATGTGAGGCGGATACGTTCGCGCCCGACCGGTTCAGCATTGACCGGGAGTACGCGGCCACCCTGGACTACGTGGTGATGGCCGCCAGCCACCTCTACCTTCCGATGGTGGACAAGCCGGCCGCCATGACGCCCCGCACCATGGCCGAGTTGATCGTGCGGCTCACGCGGGCGGCCATCGGCAGCGGACTCGCCGACATCATCGCCCATCCCTTCGGGGTTCCGGAGAGCCCGTTCACCTTCCAGGAGATCGTGGGGGAGCTGAAGCGGGATGAAGTGCTCTCCCTCGGCCGCGCCGCCGCGGAGGCGGGGGTGGCGATAGAGTTGAACCCGCGTTACTACCGCCGCGCGCCGGACGCCGCGGGCTGGCTGTTTGGGTGCCTGATGGAGACCGGGGTGAAATTCGCCCTGGACAGCGACGCCCACCATCCGTCCGGGGTGGGCTGCCGCGGCCCCATCTACGCCACCGAGGAAGAACTCCGCGCCGAAGGCATCACCCCGGAGCTGCTCTGGAGCATTGAGGACCGCGCGTCGTACAGGCCGGCCACCTCGCTGTAGGGCGGTGATATCCATCCCCGCCACTCCGTTTCCGTAGAGCGCGGCCGTTCTGTAGGGCGCGCATTCCCGCCACACGGCCGGCGGGCATGCGGCCCGCCGCAGGCGGGCCGACATATGGCTAGGCCTTTGGCCGCCATGGCGCGCATAGGAATGCCCGCCCTACAGAACGGCCGCGGTGCACGATACCGGAGACTCTCACCTAGTGGCACAGGTTCCCCACCTGTGCAGGAGGGCACCATGCCTATAACCTCGCAGGCCGGGGGCCTGCGCCACTCTCTCAGTCCTCGTCCTCTTTGGTGACCACTCTCGCCACGCTGGCCACCCGGTCGCCCTCGTCGAGGCGGATGAGGCGGACGCCCTGGGTGGAGCGGCCGATGCGGCGGATGGCGGAGACTTTCTGGCGGATGATCTGGCCCTCGGTGGTGATGATGAGCAGGTCATCGCTCTGGTCCACCATCCTCATGCTCACTACGGGGCCGTTCTTCTTGGTGACGTTGATGGTCTTGATGCCGATTCCGCCCCGGCTCTGGGTCCGGTATTCGTCCAGTTTGGTGCGTTTGCCATAGCCCATCTCGGTGGCGACGAGCACGTCGGCTCCCGGGCGGGCGACGGCCATCCCGATGACGGAGTCTCCCTCCCGGAGGCGGATGCCGCGCACACCCGCGGCGGTGCGGCCCATGGCGCGGACCTGTTTCTCGGAGAACCGGATGGACATGCCGTTGCGGGTGACCAGCAGGATCTCCTGTTTGCCGTCGGTCTCGGCCACCCACTCCAGCTCATCGCCCTGGTGCAGTTTGAGGGCGATGATGCCGCCCTTGAGGCGGGTGTCGTACTCGCTGAGCCGGGTCTTTTTCACCACCCCTTTCCGGGTGGCCATCAGCAGGTAGCGGTCCTCGCGGAACTCCTTGACCGCGCGCACCGCGGTCACCCGTTCATCGGGGGCTATCTGGATGAGGTTGATGACGGCGGTGCCGCGGGCAGTGCGGCTGGCGAGGGGGATCTGGTGGGCGCGCAGACGGTAGACCTTGCCGCGGTTGGTGAAGAAGAGGATGATGGTGTGGGTGCTGGCGACGAAGAGGTGCTCGACCGCGTCCTCCTCCTTGCGGGTGAGGGCGATCACTCCCTTGCCGCCGCGGCCCTGGGTGCGGTAGGTGTCCACGGGCAGGCGCTTGATGTATCCGTCCCGCGTGAGGGTGACCACCATGTCCTCTTCCGCGATCAGGTCCTCGATGTTGATGTCGGCCGCCTCCTCGGGGCGGATCTCCGTGCGGCGGGGGTCGCCGCGCTTCTCCTTGAGATCGAGGAGCTCCTGTTTGACGATGTGCATCACCTTGCGCGGCTGCCAGGGGTGACCGCGGAGCCACTCCCGGGTCGCCTGGACGCGGTCCTCCCGCCCCACCATCTGGGACAGGCTCTTGCCCAGGGTGTCCTCCAGGCTGCCGATGGTCTTGATCACCTGGCGGTATTCCTCGTCTATCTTCTCCCTCTCCAGGCTGGTGAGTCGCTGGAGCATCAGCTCGAGGATGGCCTGGGCCTGCTTCTCGGACAACTTGAAGCGCTTCATCAGGCGCTCGCGGGCGGCGGTCGGGTTGGCCGCCTGGCGGATGATCTGGATCACCTCGTCCAGGTTTTTCAGGGCGATGCGATAGCCCTCGAGAATGTGCGCCCTCGCCTGGGCGCGCGCCAGCTGGTGCTGGCAGCGAAACACCACGACCTCGCGCCGGTGGTCGAGGAAGTGCTGGAGGAGGGGGATGATGCCCATGGTGCGCGGCACCATGGGGACGGGTTCGCCGGGCTTGTGGGCCGCGAATTCGGGGATGAGGGCCACCGCGTTGACGGGGAAGGTGGTGCGCATGCGGGTCTGCTTGTAGAGCTTGTTGAGGAGGACGTGGGGGTTCTCCCCCTTCCGGACCTCGATCACCAGTCTCATGCCCTTGCGGTCGGACTCGTCCCGCAGCGCGGACACCTCTGGCAGTGCCTTGTTGGTAACCAGGTCGGCGATCTGCTGGATGAGCTGCGTCTTGTTGACCTGGTAGGGGATCTCGGTGACGATGATGGCGGTGCGGTCTCTGTCCTGGGGCTCGATGGTGGCGCGCGCCTGCATGGTGATGATGCCGCGGCCGGTGGCGTAGGCCTGCTGGATGGCGTTGGTGCCCAGAATGAGCGCGCCGGTGGGGAAGTCCGGCCCGGGGAGCACCTTCATCACCTGTTTGACCGCCTTCTTCACGTCCTCCGGGGTCTGCGCATCGGCCAGCTCCGGGTTGTCGATCATCAGCGCGCAGGCGTCCACCACCTCGCCCAGGTTGTGGGGGGGAATGTTGGTGGCCATGCCCACCGCGATGCCGGAGCCGCCGTTGCAGAGCAGGTTGGGGAAACGCCCGGGGAGGACGGTGGGTTCCTGCCGGGTCTGGTCGTAGTTGGCGACGAAGTCCACCGTGTCCTGCTCGATGTCAGTGAGCATCTCCGCGCCGTAGACGGACATGCGCGCCTCGGTGTAGCGCATCGCCGCCGGGGGGTCGCCGTCAATGGAGCCGAAGTTCCCGTGGCCGTCCACCAGGGGATAGCGCATGCTCCATTCCTGGGCGAGACGCACCAGGGTGGGGTAGATGACCTCCTGGCCGTGGGGGTGGTAGTTGCCCTGGGTGTCGCCGGCGATCTTGGCGCATTTTCGGTACTGCGCGCCCGGGGTGAGGTTGAGGTCGTGCATCGCCATCAAGATGCGCCGCTGGGCGGGCTTGAGGCCGTCCCTGGCGTCCGGCAGCGCGCGCGCGATGATCACGCTCATGGCATAGGTCATGAACGACTCGCGCATCTCCGATTCGATGTCTACGTCGGTCTCTCTGGGGATCGCTTTGCGGCGGTCAGGCATTCTGGCTCTCATCCTCTATCAAGGGGTTGTTCTCTTCACGGCGGAGGTCCCATCTTTGGCGGCGTATAGACCCGCCCCATCCGCCCCTCGCTCTGGTTCCGACAGACAAGCAGGGGGGCGCGGTCATCACCCCCGCCCTCCAGGCGCGTCTCACGCCCCGACCAGGTCCAGGTCCCGCACTTCTTTGGCGTACTTGACGATGAATTCCTTGCGGGGTTCGACTTCGCTGCCCATCAGGGTGGAGAACATCCAGTCCGCGGTCTCCGCGTCCTCCATGGTCACGCGCTTGATGCGCCGCTTCTCGGGGTCCATGGTGGTCTCCGCGAGTTGATCGGCGTTCATCTCACCGAGGCCCTTGTAGCGCTGGATGGTGGGGTTCTTCGCCTTCACGGTCTTCAGCAGTTCCTCGAGCTCCTCGTCGCTGTGCGCGTAAAGGATCTCCTTGCCGCTTTTCACCCCGTACAACGGCGGCTGGGCGATGTAGACGTGCCCGTCCCTGATGAGGTCGGGCATGTGGCGGAAGAAGAAGGTGAGCAGCAGGGTGCGGATGTGCGCCCCGTCCACGTCGGCGTCGGCCATGATGATGACCTTGTCGTAGCGGAGTTTCTCGATGGAGAAGAAGGCGCGGCCTTGCTCCGCGCTGCCGTTCTCCCCGTTGCCGTTGTCTCCATTGCCATTGGCGCGGAACTCGGCGCCCAGTGCCTGCGCCAGGGTGGCGATCTCCTGGTTCTTGAGCATCCGGTCCGGCCGGGCGCGCTCGGTGTTCAACACCACGCCGCGGAGGGGGAGGATGGCCTGGTAGCGGCTGTCTCTGCCCTGCTTGGCGCTGCCGGCGGCGGACTTGCCCTCCACCAGGAAGAGCTCGCACTTGGTCGGGTCCTTCTCCTGGCAGTCCCACAGGGTGCCGGGCAGGCCGGTGGCCTCCAGCGCGGTCTTGCGCTTGACCAGGTCCGCGGCGCGGCGCGCCGCGTCGCGGGCGCGGGCGGCGGTGATGCACTTGCCGATGATCTTGCGGGCGACGGAAGGGTGCTCTTCGAGGAAGGTGTTGAGCGCCTCCCCGACCACGGAGTTGACCAGCCCCTCGACCTCGCTGTTGCCCAGCTTGGTCTTGGTCTGCCCCTCGAACTGGGGCTGGGTAAGTTTCACGCTGATCACCGCGGTCAGACCCTCGCGCACGTCGTCGCCGCTGAAGTTGCGGTCCTTCTCCTTGAGCAGGTTGGCCTTGCGGGCGTACTGGTTCAGCACCCGGGTGAGCGCGGTCTTGAACCCGGAGACATGCGCGCCGCCCTCCGCGGTGTGGATGTTGTTGGCGTAGGAGTAGATGAGGTCCAGGTAGCCCCCATTGTACTGCATGGCGATCTCGACGTGGGTGTCACCCCGGGACCGCTCGAAATAGATGCAGTTGTGGATGGGCTCGCGGGAGCGGTTGAGGTGCTCGACGTAGGCCTGGATGCCCTTCTTCTGCTGGAAGACGGTGGTCTCGCCGGTCTTCTCGTTGGTGAAGGTGATCTTCACCCCCCGGTTGAGGTAGGAGAGCTCCTCCAGGCGGTGGGTCAGCCGCTCGGGGTCGTGCTCGATCTCGCCGAAGATCTCCGGGTCGGGGCGATAGTGAACCTTGGTGCCCGTCCGCTTGGTGCGGCCGGTGACCTTGAGCTCGGTCTTGCGCTTGCCGCGCGCGAACTCCTGGTGGTGGATCTTGCCGTCCCGATACACGTCTACGTGCAGCCACTCGGAGAGCGCGTTCACCACGGACACGCCCACGCCGTGGAGGCCGCCGGAAACCTTGTAAGCGCCTCCGCCGAACTTGCTTCCGGCATGGAGTATGGTCATCGCCACCTCCACGCCGGGACGTTTGACCTCGGGGTGAATGTCCACGGGGATGCCGGAACCGTTGTCGGTGACCGAGATGGAATCGTCCTTGTGGAGAACGCACTCGATCTCGGTGGCGCGGCCGGCGAGGACCTCGTCGATGCAGTTGTCCACCACCTCCACGAAGAGGTGATGGAGCCCCCGCGGGCCGGTGGTGCCGATGTACATCGCGGGGCGGCGGCGCACCGCCTCCAGGCCCTTCAGGACCCTGATGTCCTTTGCCCGGTAGTTTTCTGAAGTTTGCTTTTTCTTTCTGGCCAAAGCGTTACTCCCTCGTGCTGTCCTTGAGAAACATCGGCGGGGACCGAAGCCCCGATTCCTCGGCACGCGTCGAATTCCTGAAACAGCATTTATCTGCGTGCACGGGGCTTTCTGGCTCCCAATAAGTATACCACTTTTGGGGTATGGAAAGCAATGGGGGAGAGGGTGGAAAGAGCGGGATTTACGCCTCCTGCATGTGTGTTTCTTAGGCCTATGTGTAAACATGGACGCTGCTATTTGAGACGCGTATGATTCTTTCGCGTTGGGATGGGAGAGGGACGCATGGGCGGCTTGCCGCCATGGCGGCCGCCGGCGCCGGCCGGGGGGCGCGCAGGTGGAGACGTGAGGGGGGTGGAGGCTGCGAGAAAAGGAAGCGGCGGAGACGCCGTCGGGGCGTCTCCGCCGCGGGCGCACTTCTGGAATGCTCGCTACTGCACCAGCTTGACGTTGATCTTCGTGGTGCTCTTCGTGGTCATGTTTGAGGTTCCTCCGGAGGGATCTCCCATCGCCATGTTCATGGTGAGGGTGACCGTGCCGGTGCTGGACACGTAGACGCTGTTTTCGTAGTCGTAGTAGGTGACGAACTGGGCCTTGATGTGTCCGTCCACGGTGCCTCCGCCCTGCGCGGACATGTCCATGGTGAAGGGACCCTGGAAGGAGGAGCGGATCTTGGCGACCTTGCGGCCCTTCAGGGTGGTGAGCTGCAACAGCCGGGAGTTGGCGGTGAGAGTGATCTCCTGTCCTTCGCCCAGGGGGAGTTTCATCTGGTCCTTCCAGGTGTCGTTGACCTGGAGGTCATCGTCGGGGAAGGCGGCGCTGAACTCGGCGAAGTCGTTGTAGTCAACGCCGCCCATGGGCCCTGCGCCGGTGCCCGTGTCGGCCTCGATCACCTTGGTGATGCGGCCGCGGTCATCCATCTCCGCCACCATCCGGCTTTGCGGGACGGCGACGGACTGTTGCTGGGTGCCCATGTTGGTGGCCATGTTGCCGCCGGTGACGGTCGTCTCCACGGTGAAGGTGTTGTCCTTCACGTCCAGCACCTTTTCGGTAGTGGTGATGTAGCCGTTCATGGTCATGTTCATGGTGCTCTGGCCCATGGGCATGTCCATGGTGGTGCTGCCGGTTATGGTGGTCTTGTGCTTGACGACATCGCCCTTCTTCGGGGTGTAGCGCAGCTTGATGGCATGGGCGGGCAGGCAGACGATGGTCCACAACAGGATGGTCAGCCAGACGGCAGTGCGTCTCATGGTTATCTCTCCTTGTGCGGGTTTGTCAGACTATCGGCAACTCGGACGGCATCGGAGACCGGGTGAGCGTCTCCGCGCCGTCCTCGGTGACCGCCAGCAGATCCTCCAGGCGCACCCCTCCCGTTTCCGGCAGGTAAATCCCCGGTTCCACCGTTACCACATTTCCCACCGTCAAGATTCGTTCCCCGTTCCGGCCCAGGCGAGGGGCCTCATGCACCTCGATCCCCACGCCATGCCCCAGCCCATGTCCGAAGTACTCCGCGAACCCGGCATTCTCTATCACGGATCGCGCCAATCTGTCCAGTTCTCCACACACCGCGCCCGGCCGCACCGCCGCCGCGGCCTCCCGCTGGGCCTGATAGACGATGCGGTAGATTTCCCGCGCCCGCGGGGATGCCTTCCCCACGGCGTAGGTGCGGGTCATGTCCGAGCAGTAGCCGCGCACCCTGGCCCCGATGTCCATCACCACCAGGTCGCCGGACGCGAGCGCGCGGTCTCCGGGCTGGGCGTGGGGGAGGGCGCTGTTGGGTCCGGAGGCGATGATGAGGTCGAAGGCGACCGCCTCCGCCCCCGCGCGGCGCATCAGGAATTCGGCCTCGAGCGCCAGGTCCCGTTCGCTCACGCCCGGCCGCAGCGCCTCCACGAGCGCCGCCATCGCCCGGTCGGACAGGGCCGCCGCGGCGCGGATCGCCTCCACCTCGTCGGGCGATTTCACGGCCCGCAATTCCTCCACCAGTCCCTCGCAGGGCCTAAGTTCCACCTGCGGGGCCGCCTCCGCGAGCTCGTCCCTCCGCTTGCAGGTGAGGTGCGCGGGATTGAAGCCGAGCAGGCGCAGCCCGGCCTCCGCGGACGTCTCTCCGAGCCGCGCGAACAGCCGGCGCGGCACCTCCACGAACTCCCACTCGGGAGCCTGGCGGGCGGCCTGGAGGCGGTAGCGGAAGTCGCTGAAGAGCAGGGCGCGGTCCCGGGTGACCAGCAGCGCGCCCGCGGAGCCGCGGAAGCCGCTGAGGTAGAAAATGTCGGCCGGCGAGGATACCACCAGCCCATCGAGCCCGGCCTCCGCCACCGCCCGGCGAATTCCGTCGAGCCGCTTGGCGCGGGAGGTGCTCATGCGCCCTCCGCAGCCCCCAGCCGCGCCGCCAGCGCGCGCAACGCGAGGAGGTAGCTGTCGGGGCCGAAGCCGCAGATCTGGCCTATGGCCGCGGGGGCGATGAGCGAGCGGCGGCGGAACTCCTCGCGGGCATGGATGTTGCTGAGATGCACCTCCACGGTGGGCAGGCCCACGGCCCTGACGGCGTCGAGCAGGCCCACGCTGGTGGTGGTATAGCCGGCGGGGTTGATGATGATGGCGTCGGCGGAGCCGCGGCAGGCCTGGACCGCCTCGATGAGTGCTCCCTCGCTGTTGGACTGGTGGAAGGAGACGGCCACCCCGAGCTCCGCGGCGAGCGCGGCGATGTCCTGGTTGATCTGCTCCAGGGTCTTGGCCCCGTAGATGTCCGGCTCGCGGGCGCCGAGCAGGTTGAGGTTGGGGCCGTTGATCACCGTGATGCGGGGTTTTTTCATGGTGAAATCTCCTCGCCTGGTTGCGGAAGGTCCAGAATCATGCTCACCTCTCCGCAGTCGGGGAACTTGGGGCAGCGAATGCACTCGCTCCATACTTTCTGGGGCAGCTCGCTCTTTTCGACGCGCGCGAATCCGAACCGCGCGAAGTACTCCGGCAGGTAGGTGAGGACGAAGATGCGGGGCAGGCCGAGCGCGCGCGCCTCCGCGATGCAGGCCTCCACCAGCCGCCTCCCGAACCCGCGGTCACGGGACTCCTCCTCCACAGCGAGGCTTCTGATCTCCGCCAGGTCGCCCCAGGTGACGTGCAGCGCACAGCAGGCGGCGACTCTGCCGTCGCTCTCAATTACCATGTAATCGCGCAGATGGTCATAGATCTCGCTCAGCGAGCGCGGCAGCATCTCCCCCCGGTCGGCGAAACGGTTGACCAGTTGGTGGATGGCCGGGACGTCGTGCACGCGTGCGGGACGAAGCTCGGGCTGCATGGCGGGATGATAGCACGAGGGAAAGGCGGGGGGCAAGGGCGGAAGGTATCGGCGGGCGGACGCGGTAACATCGCCTGGGAGGAAGAAAAATGGAGATCGGCTTGTTGACGGCTCCGTTGAAGGAGGAGCGCCTGGAGGACGTGATCGGATTCGCGGCGGAGAACGGCATCTCCGCGCTGGAGGTGACCGCGGGCCCCGGGATGGGCCACCTCGATACCGAGACGCTGAATGCGATGCGGGTGGTGGAGGTGGAGCAGGTGTTGAGCGAGGCGGGGGTGCGCATCTCCAGCCTCGCCCATTACGTGAACCTGCTCGACCCGGACGAATCACGCCGCGGGGAGCTGGCCGAGGGGATGAAGTCCGTGATCGAGGCGGCGGCCGCGTTGGGGGTGGAGGTGGTGTGCACGCTGGCGGGAATGCCCCTTCCCGGAAAGGACCGGATGCAGACCATCGAGGAGGATTTCGCCCCCGTGTTCGGGCCGCTGGCGAAGTACGCGGCGGAGAAGAAGGTGAAGATCGCCTTCGAGAACTGGTTCGCCACCAACATCATGAACCTCGAACACTGGCGGCGGGTCTTCGAGGTGGTCCCAGACGCCAACCTGGGCCTCAACTTCGATCCCTCTCACCTGCACTGGCAGGGGATCGATTATCTCGCGGCGGTGGACGAGTTCGCCGACCGCATCTTCCACACCCACGCCAAGGACGTGGAGATCAAGGAGCATGTGCTGCGGCGGGTCGGCAATCAGTCCTCCGGCTGGTGGCGGTACGTGATCCCCGGCTATGGCGAGATTGATTGGGGCGTGTACATCGCGCGGCTGCGCGCGGCCGGGTATGATGGGGCGCTCAGCATCGAGCACGAGGACCGCGCCCTCGGGGTGGAGGAGGGGTTCGTGAAGGCAGCGCGGTTCCTGTCGCAGTATGTGTGAGGAGGGGCAGGGCCCGCGGTAGGGCGGGCTTTCTGCCCGAGGCAGACAAGTCCCAAGCCCGCCATGGCGGGCATGGGCCTGCCCGCCGGCCGTGTGGCGGGTTGCCCCGCCGCCCTGCTTCGTCCGCCTATGGCGGACTACGCAGGACAAGCAAGAGGACCGCGGATTTATGGCGACGCGCTGCGCGTGCGTCGCCGGATGGATCTCCTTCACTTCGTTCAAGACAGGCCTTGCGTTATTACGGCCGAGCGCCTGCGGCGCTCGGGCTCGGGATGACAACTGTGAGCCGGGCGTTGTCTGTTGCGCATGCCCCTGTCTCTCTACCATGCCAAATGGTTCACAAATTGCGAAGGAAGTGTGAAGGGTTTGAGAAGGAGAGGTGGAAATGGTAATAGAATAATGGGGGGAGGCGCTGGCCGGCACATGGGGCCAAGCGCGGTCGGGTGGTGGAGCGCACGCGATATGCACGAGGGGGGTGATGTCTCCGCCGGTTCGTATTGCCGTCGTCTCAGTGCGGCGGGAGCATATTAGAGAACTGAGGAGGTATCATGCGAAGCACACGTCTGCTGGTCTTATGGCTGGCACTCCTGTTGTGCGCGGCGGTCCCCGCCATGGCGGGCACGCTCGTCTATTCCTGGCCCCTGGACAGCAACCCCGGGTGGAGTACGACCGGGGACTGGCAGTTTGGGGCGCCGACCGGGGCTGCCGCATCGTGCGGCTATTCGAATCCCCCCAGAGCTCACACCGGCAATAACATCTATGCCTACAATCTCGATGGCAGCTACGATTACGACATGCCCGCGCGGTACTTGAAAACGAACGCGATCGACTGCTCCAACGTCACCGACACCCACTTGGCATTCTGGCGTTGGTTGTCGATGGATCAAGGGAGTTCCGACAATGCCTCGGTGGAGGTGTCATCGGACGGAATTTCCTGGACCACGGTGTGGCAGAATCCCGCCGACTACGTCCTGTGTGCGGACTCCTGGCAGTATTGCGTGTACGACATCTCGTCGGTGGCCGACGGCCAGTCGACGGTGTACGTCCGCTGGGTGATGGGGCCTACGGACGGCAGCTGGAATTTCGCCGGCTGGGCGATTGACGATGTGCAGATCTGGTCCGGCGCGCCGGGGTCATATCCGGTCTACACCTGGGATCTGAACACGGACCCCGGCTGGAGCAGGGGCAGCGGGTGGGCATTCGGCGTTCCCCAAGGCACCAGTGGAGACCCGTCCAGCGGCCACACGGGCAACCTCGTCTACGGCTACAACCTGTCGGGCGCCTATTCGAACAGCATGTCGGCCTCCTATCTCACCACGACCGCGATTGACTGCTCGGATATCGAGGATACGACGCTGGTGTTCTGGCGGTGGCTGGGGGTGGAGAGCGCGACCTTCGACCACGCGGTGGTGCAGGTGTCCACTGATGGCTCCGCTTGGACGACGGTGTGGCAGAACCCGCACGCGACGATCATTGACGACCACTGGCAGCTCTGCATGTATGACATCTCGAACATTGCAGACGGCCAGCCCACCGTCTACATCCGCTGGCAGATGGGGCCGACGGACGCCAGTGTAACCTACTGCGGATGGAACATAGACGATATCCAGATCTGGAACGGGCCGCCGGTTCCGATTCTGGCATGGACGGCGTATGCGGACATGGACGAAGAATACCTCAATACCATTCAGGCACTCGAGGAGGCGATGGGGGGCACGTTCCTGGTGCAGGAGTTCCCCATTGACGGCCAGACGAGCGGAGACGAAAACAAGCTCGCCACCGCCCTCGAGGGCAAGCACGTGTTCCTGGCGCCGGAGCCGGAGAGCGCCACGAATACGTTGCTTGCAAACGCCGGCAGCCGGTTCGCCTCCACCTTGCAGACTTTCGTGAGCAATGGGGGCACGGTCGTAGAGTGTTGCGAGTATTCGAACAAGCAAGGCTTCCTGACTGCCACAGGCCTCATGGATATCACCTACGATAGTGGAAGCGCCTCATCGGTGACACTCCCGGTGGTGGCGCCTTGGCACCCGGTGGCTGCTGGAATTGGGTCCTCGGTCACCGGACAGAACTACACATCCTTCTACACTGTGGGCAGTGAAGCCCTGCCGGTCGTCACAGACGGCTCCGGTCACGCTGTGGTGGCGGTGCGCGACTACGGCGCGGGCGGAGTGGTCGCTCTGGGATACGATTTCTACGCCTACGACGCCGACGCGGCCCGCATCCTCGCCAACGCGGTGCAGTACCCGCGGAATGCGAGGCGGATACTGCTGTACGAGGCCAGTGTGCACTACCACGTGGGTGCGGAGGCACTGAAACGGCTGGGATATAGGTTCACCACCTCAGGTCCGAGTGACTTCGACCGGAAATTGACCACGGGGCAATGGGACCTGGTGGTGGTGGATAATCCCTCAAATCCACCTGCGGCGTATGGCCACACGGAGTACTTCGATTCTCTGATCGACTATCTGAATGTGCATGGCAAGTCGGCCATCAGCACCTGGCGGTTCGGGGCACTGCCCGACCTGGCGGCGGCGTATGATGTGACGGCTGGAAGCTCGATTGGGACCCTTGGGACGGTGTATGCCTGGGTCTCGTCTCCGTATTTTACCACCCCGAACAGCGTGCCGAACCTGACCACATGGCACGATAGATGGGGAACGGATGGGCATGAATTGACCGTGCAGGACAGCGCCATCGCGGTGGCAGGGTACACATCCAGCCAAACGACCGGCAAGGCCGCGGTGGTGGTGGGAAATTACGGCACCACCATCGCCAACGGTTTCCTGTGGGACGAGCGAGACCAGGACGCGGACAACGACAGCATCCAGGACGTGGTGGAGCTGGTGATGAACGAGATTGTGGAGTTGAACCGCAATCCGTTCGTGTACATGAGTTTCACTCCGACGGCGACGACGGTCGGTTCGACGGTGAATTTCGAGGGCCACGGGCTGCCTGAGTACACAACGCCGAACTGGTGGTTCGGGGACGGCCCGGAAACCGTAGTGGGCGAGAATGTCACGCACCAGTACACCGAGCCCGGCTTCTATTCCGTCTCAGCAGTCAGTTACCGAGAGCCATCAGACTACCTGCACTACGGCATCCGCGTAGCCCCGCGCCAGGTGATCGTGGGCTTCCCGGACGCCGGGCCCGGATACTGGGCGTGCAACTACATCATCGCCTGCTACGAGGCGGAGATCGTAAACGGATACGGGGATGAGTATCGCCCGGAGGAGGTGGTCACCCGGGCGCAGATGGCGGTGTACATGGCGCGTGCGATAGCGGGGGGAGATGACAATGTCCCGGACGGGCCTACGACGGCGACTTTCGCCGATGTACCGACTAGCCACTGGGCATACAAGTACATCGAGTACTGCGTGGCCCAGGGGATCGTAAATGGATATTGGGACGGGTATCACCCGGACGAGAACGTGAACCGGGCGCAGATGGCGGTGTACGTGGCGCGCGCAGTGGCGGGGGGAGATGACAATGTCCCGGACGGGCCTACGACGGCGACCTTCTCCGATGTACCGACTAGCCACTGGGCCTACAAGTACATCGAATACTGTGTGGCGCATGATATCGTGCACGGATACTGGGACGGATACCATCCGGACGAGCTGGTAACCCGGGCGCAGATGGCCGTGTATGTGCAGCGCGCCTTCAATCTCTGGATACCCTACAGCTAGCGGGGGCTTTGTCCCGATAGCAGCAGATGGAAAGAGCGGCCCGCCTCGGCGGGCCGCTCTCACTTTTCCTTGAGGTGGGCCTCCAGCAGTTGCTCCAGTCGGTTGGCGGAAAGTCCCCGCGGCCGGAGGCCGCCGCCTTGCCGTCCACCACCACGGTCGGGGTCATCATCACGCCGTGGCGGTCGGCCTCCGGTGATAGGACATCGTATTTCCGCACCACCACCCGGCCCTGGCGCCGCTCCGCGAGGCGGAATATGATCGGCCCGCGTCCTCCACTGGAAGGGGAACTCTGTTTGTTTCGTCAGGCGCACCCAAATGTGGTATCTAAAATATGTCCCGAGTGGGCCAGGCAGGGCTCGTAAGTCCAGATTCCGGTGTGAAGGGGACAAGGTTGGCGAGGCGAGATTTCGAGGGTGTAAAAAATCCGAACCGCAAGAGCGCCGCGCGCGCGCGGGAGCCTCTGGCGATCGTGTGGGCGCGGGTGGTGCTGGGCCTGGCTCTGGCGGCGACGGCCGGCGTCGCCTTCGGGCAGGCGTGGGAGAACCAGCGGGCTTCGATGTGGGGGCTTGGCGTGGTGGCGTTGGCGACCGGGGTGGTGCTGATAGTCACCGGATTGCGCCCGCGGAGGCCGGTGCTTCCCCTGGAGCCGGAGCAGGAGAAACCAGAGCGGCCGCGGGCGGCGGAAGAGAGATTGATGCCCATGCTGGGCGCGTTGCTCGTCTACAAGTTTCAGTGGATCAGCGAGCGCCAACTCGCCGCCGCGCTGGAGAAGCAGCGCAAGACCAAGCAGCGCCTGGGTGAGATGCTGGTTCAGGAGGGGCTGATCACCGAGGTCCAGCTGCGCAAGGCGCTGGAGTACCAGCGGTCAGCGGCCGGCGGCCGCTGACCGCGGCGTCATCGGGCGCAGTTCCTCTTGCACCGCTCCGCCGGAGAGCAGGTACTCCGGCGATCCCCGCGGAAACAGTCCTCCGCCGCTTCCGGCGGCGGAGGAGGACGCCATGAAGGTCATCAACTGTCACGCGCACTTCCACGGCCCCGATGAGGTGGAGGAGAAGCGGGAGCTGTGGGATTCACTGGGATATGTGAAGATCTGCATGAGCTTCGACAATGAAGCAGTGTTGAAGCTGGCGCAGCGCTACCCGGACTACATCATCCCCTTTTACCATTTGAACCTGGATCGCGAGGGGCCGGAGGCGGTGGAGAAAGCGAAGGAACGGGGATTCCGCGGGCTCAAGCTGATCGGGCCGCAGAAGCCCTATGCCCACGAGTCCTATTTCCCGATCTACGAGCGCGCTCAGGCGCTGGGTATGCCCGCGCTCATCCACACCGGTTTTCTGGCCTACGAGAGAAAGAACGGCGTGAGGCAGGAGAACCTGCACCCCACCGAGCTGCTCACCATCGCCACCTATTTCCCGGAGTTCCGCATGGTGGGGGCGCACCTGGGCAATCAGTGGCCGATGGAGGCGGTGGCGGCGATGGAGTACTGCCCTAACATCTGGTACGACATGAGCGGTGGCACCATCCGCCGCTATCCCGCCGAGTGGTTCCGATGGCTCTTCTCGCGCGTTCCTCGCAACCAGACGGGCGCGCCCCCGGAGATAGACCTCGACCTCGTCGGCAAGCTCGTCTACGGGTCCGACAACCCGGATGACACCATTGAGTTCTACCGCAGTTTCATGGCTGCGCTGGAGATACCCGAGGAGGTGCAGAAGAAGGTCTACTACGACAACGCGGCCGCTTGGCTGGGGCTGTAGATTGGCTCGGTCCGGGGCGTGTCGGCGGCGACGAGCGACGATGGAGGTGATCTGCGATGCAACGGGAAGTGCCGGTTTCAAGGGCCTGGGAGCGCAAGTACCCGGAGCAGGTCGTAATGGTGACCACCATCGGCAAGGAGGGACGGCCCAACATCATCACCCTGGGCTGGGCAATGCCCACCTCGGGGACGCCGCCCATGTGCGCCATCTCCATCGGCCTGGAGCGATACAGCCATGCGTTGCTGGAGCAGGTGCCGGAGTTCGTGCTCACCTTTCCCGCGGAGGATATGGAGAAGGCGATGCTGTTGTGCGGCACCAGGTCGGGCCGGGAGGTGGACAAGTTCCAGGAGACCGGCCTCAGCGCGCTGCCCGCCACCCGGGTGCGCCCGCCCCTGATCGGTGAGGCGGTGACCAACATGGAATGCAAGGTGGTGGGCGCGTATCGCACGGGCGACCATACCATCTTCGTGGGAGAGATCGTGGCCGCGCACCACGGCACGCGGGAAGCGCGCAGGCTGTACAATCTCGGCGCCAGGTTCGGGCCGCTGTCACCGGAGTGAGAAGACATGAGAATCGTGCACAGTGAAGACCTGCCGCCACAGGAGGCGAACGAAGAGGGGGCGACCAAGACGACGGTCAGGTGGCTTATTTCGCGCCCGGAGGGCGCGCCCAATTTCTCGATGCGCCTGTTCGAGGTGGCCCCCGGAGGCCACACTCCCCTTCACACCCACCCCTGGGAGCACGAGGTATTCGTGCTGGACGGTGATGTGGAGGTGATGACCGCGGAGGGCCCGCGTCCCCTCGCGGCCGGGGACGCCGTGCTCGTCCTGCCGGAGGAGAGGCACCAGTTCAGGAACACGGGCGACGGGACTGCCCGCTTCCTGTGCATCATACCCCTGCCGGCGGAATAGCGGGTGCGGGAGGTGAGAGCCGGATCGGACGCGCGCGCACACCGACCGGCCTCCGCCGGGCCTGGGCCCGGGCGGCCGGGCGCCGGTCTCATTGTCACCACTCCCCCGAGGCGGTGCCGCGGGGTGGGGGACTACCAATTGCTGTAGTTGGTGCCGTCCAGGGCTGTAAGCGTACTCGCGCTGTGCACCGCGCCGGTGGTGTTATCGTATACCCAGTCCGCCGCGCCGGTGAAGGGATCCGGCGGGAGATTGCCGTCTCCCGTGACCAGATAGGGACCGTCATAGGCGGAGCGGTCCACGGAGCCGCCGTTGCCGTCGAAGTCGGCACTGATGGCGGAGCCGTTCGGGGCCATGATGTCGGTCAATGCCGGAGGCCATGCGGCCATGTTTGCCTCGAAGCGCTCGATTCCGTCGCGTATCTGCTTCAAGTTCCCCCGGAGTTGGGCTTCCTTGGCCCTGCGGGCGGCTCCCAGCAAGCGCGGGATAACGAGGGTCGCCAGAATGGCGATCACCACGATCACGATCAACATCTCTATCAGCGTAAAGCCCTGTCGGCGACGTGTCCATACTTGCGTCGCCATCGTCTTTACCTCCCAAGGAGCCCCAGCATCCCGCCTGCGCCCATCGCAGGCGGACTGCGCCCAGTACGCCTGCGCGCCCGCGTGAGGGCGATGACGCGACGCCCGGCTCCATTTGTCTGGGCCGCCCGTAGAGATTATTCCACAACTTGCAAAGCAAGCAGAGCAGTCATTCTCTGCCGGGAATAACGCCCTCCAGAGCCCGCAGTGGCATCGGAAGCCGCTCGTTTCGTAAATCTCATCGAAGCCTGATATAATGAGCCATCTGATGGATGGCAACGGATGAAGGGTATGGAGGACGATTTTCGGCGATTGTGCGAAGAAGTGACCGCGGAGGTGAGCGCCGCGCTGGCGGCCGTGGACCCGGGGGAGGTGTCGGCCCTGGAGGAGGCGATTCTCGCGGCGCGAATGGTGTTCGCGGCGGGAGCGGGGCGCTCCGGGCTGGCGGTGCGGTGTTTCGCGGTGCGGCTCGGCCATCTCGGGCGGCCGGTCCAGGTGGTGGGTGAGGCGACGGCCCCGCCCGCGCAGCCGGATGACCTGGTGATTGCGGTATCGCGTTCGGGTGAGACCGCGACCACGTGCGCGGTGGCGGAAGCCGCGGTCCGGGCGGGCGCGCGGGTCACCGCGGTGACCGCACACCCGGAATCCCCTCTCGCCCGCGCGGCCTCCGCCCGGCTTGTGATCCCGGCGGGAGGGCGCTCGATTCAATTTGGCGGCTCACTTTTCGAGCAGGCGGCGATGTTGTTGTTCGACGTGGTGGCCCTCCGGTTGCAGCGGCGTCTCGGGGTTACCGTGGAGGAGATGCAGGCGCGGCACGCGAATCTGGAGTAGGCGCGGCCCCGCGGCCGACGGCGGGAGCGCGCGGACGGTGAGCGCGATGGTAAAAAACTTTCGGGAGCGGGCGCTGACGACGGTGGGGTTGCTCGCGCTGGCGTTGAGTTGCGCGCCCGTTGCCGCGGCGACCGCCACACTGCCGCCCACGGTGGAGCTGAGGCAGGTGGGCGAACTGCTGGTTCCCTTCCAGTCGGGGATGCCCATTCCCACCTATGAGCCGCAGCTGCGCCCCAGCATCGACCTGTCCGACGGGTGGCGGCGGCGTCCCTCGGAAATGGATCACACGCTCAGCCTGAGCGCGCGCACGCCCGAGGTGCTCGCCGCCATCGAGCGGGAGAGTGGAGGCGCCTACCGCGCCGACTACGACGATCGGAGCTGGGCCTCCTCGCGGCTGCCGGAGACGCCTGTCAGGGGATTCACGGAAGCAGAGGCATCGTTTGGTCCCTCGGGGCTGTGGTATCGGCGGAGAGTGAGCATCCCGCCTCTCTGGAAGGGACGCCGCGTGCTGCTGCACTGCCTGGCGGCCAATTACGTGGCCGACGTGTGGGTGAACGGCCGCTATGTGGGCTATCACGAGGGCGGTTTCACGCCCTTCAGTTTCGACATCACCGGAGAGGTGCGGTGGGGGGATACAAATGTGATCGCCCTGCGGGTGGACAACCCGGCATGGGGGGCGGAGGGGAAGGATGCCGTAACCGGCGAGATGCTGCCCCCCGGTCCGGGGGATTGGCGGAATGCGACGGGGGTGTTGCGCGACATCTATCTGGAGGCGGTTCCGGAGACCGCCCTGGTGAGGGCCGATATCCGCGCTCAGCCCGCAGCTGGGGGCACGCGGCTGAGGGTGCAGGTGGTGGTGCGGCAGGCCGGCGGCTCCGCCTTCTCGGGGCAGGTGGACGCGCAGGTCTTTCCCGCGCTGGTGGCGGAGGCGAATTTGACCACGCCGAGCGCGGCCGGGCTGCTGGGAGGCGGAGCCGCCGAGCCGGTGGTGAAGGGGAAGCCGCAAAGGAGTCTGGACCTCGCGCCGGACTCCGTAAGCGCCTTCACCCTCGATTTCGCCACTCCCGCGCTCGCCCCCTGGAGCCCGGATGATCCCGCGCTGTACGTGCTCCAGGTGACGCTGAGGGATGGAGAGGGGAGAGAGGTGGACCGGATTGCCTCGCAATTCGGCGTTCGCACTCTGGAGACGGCTCCGCGCGGATCTCAGGTGCTCCTGAACGGGGAGGCGGTGCGCCTCTGCGGGGTGGCCAGGGTGGAGGATGACCCGCACTTCGGACGCTCGGAGACCTTTCGGGACGGTCTGCGGGTGCTGCTGGATTTGAGGTTCGCCAAACGCACGGGCACGGACCTGCTCCACCTGGGGCGCTTCGTCAACCACCCGTTGACGACCCTCCTGGCGGACAGAATCGGGTTGCTGTGCTGGGAGGAGATCCCTGCCTACAAACTGGGCGAGGACGCCCTGGTCACCCAGCGGGAACGCCGGCATCTCGCCCGCCAGATGCTGATCGAGATGATCTACCAGGATTACAACCGGCCTTCGGTGGGGTTCTGGGGGGTGTGTGATGATCCGACCCCGGGCCAGGCCGCCGAACAATTCATCCGCGATCTGAGCGATATTGCCCACTACTTGGATGGCACGAGACTGGTGGCCCTCTCCGCACCAATAGGCCCGTCCTATCCGGGATCGGCGGACTGCGATGTGTGGGGAATCTCCCTGCCGGACGAGGCCGCGGACGCAAAAACGGGAGAGCGGATGCTGTCTCAGGTGGACGCGTTGCACCGCGCGCGGCCCGACAAGCCGCTGATGATCACGCGCTTCAGCGCGCCCGCGGGAGATGACCCGGCGGCGGCCCAGCGACAGGCGCGCGCGGCCGAGAACCTGGCGGCGCAGATCGCCTCACGGTCATATCTGGCCGGCTGGGTGTGGTGGACGCTCTCCGACTACCGGGGCGCCCGAGGACTGCGCGAGACCGGGCTGCTGTCCCGCCGACGGCGGGAGATCCGGCCGGTGGCGGCCGCCCTGCGTCAGGCCTATGAGCGCATCAAGCGGGGAAAAAGGCCGGAGCCGCCGTAGCTCCGGGCGCGGAGCGAATCCGTTCAATCTTTTCCGCGGCGGCGTCTCCCGGCGAACACGCGGGCGAGTTGGCTGTTGGCGGTCAACCCGAGGCTGAGAAAGAATGTCCCCAGGCCGAAGCCCCACCAGAACCACGGGCCGGGCCCGGCGGGGGGACCGCCTCGCAGGAGTGGAGCGAATACCTGCCAGGCCAACGCGCCGAAGAAGCCCAGGCCGAGCGCGATGGAGGCGGTGACGCACTTCGCCACCCTCCTCGGGTGTTCGCGGAGAAACGCGAGGTGCGCGCCGCATACCTCGCAGTAGTTGGCGCGCAAAGATTGCTTTTGCCCACAGATAGGACAGACCAACGTTTGCGACCCCCTTTTCGTATGATTCACCAGGGTCGCCCTCGTTAGTTATTCCATACCCCGCGCCCCGCGGCTCCCGCCCGGAGGTCACCCGAAAGAGCCATGCCTCCGGTCGGGAGCCGCTACAGCACGGCCTCGCTGCGCAGCAGTTGTCGGGCGCGCGGGAGCCAGGGGTTGAGTTCCAGGGCGCGCTGGAGCGCGGCCTCCGCCTCCGCCTTCCGGCCCGCCGCCCGCAAAGCCAGCCCGAAGGTGAACTGGGCATCGGCGTCTTCGGGCGCGCAGGCCGCGGCCTGCTCCAGGAGCCGGAGCGATTCGGAGAGCAGGCTCTCGGCCTCCTCGGTGCGGCCCAGTTTGCGCAACGCGAGCGCGCGATAGATGGCCGGCTCCTTGCCCGCGGGGTGGTGGGTCTCCTCCGCCGCCGACTCCAGGTGGGCGCGGGCGGCCTCCTCGTCCCCCAGGGCCTCGCAGGCGAGCGCGGCACACCAGAGGGCGCGCGCGTCCTCCCGCCGGGGAGGCTTGCCGATGCGCAGGTTTCTGGGATAGGACAGCGCGGCCTCGAAATCGGCGCGGGCGCCCGCGTAATCGCCCTCCAGGAACCGGTCGCACCCCCGACCGAGGTTGGCGTCCACCCACACCCGCCGCATCCGGAACTCCATCTCCCAGCGGTGGAAGGTGTGCGTTCTCAGCAGCTCCAGGGCGCGGTCCCACTCGCCCAGGTCCATACACGCTCTGGCCTGCTCCGCGGCCACAATGCCGCGGCGCTGCACGTTCTCCGGGGCGCCGTCCAGCACCGCCAGCCTCTCGCGGGGAGAGGCGCCGCGCTCCCGCATCACCTGCTCCAGCTCCAGATAGGCCCTCGGCTGCTGTGGGTGGAGCGAGACCGCCTTTCGCAGCCATTTCTCCGCCTGCTCCAGGTCGTTTCTCGCCTCGCGGAAGGCCATCGCGAGGTTGCGGAACAGCACCGGGAAGTCCTGTACCCTCGGCGCGGCCTGCTCCCAGAAGAGGAGCGCCTCCTCCCGCCGGGTCTGTGAATAGAGGAGATTGCCCAGGTGATAGGCGGCGTATCCGTCGTCCGGGTCCACGGCGAGCGCGTCCCGGAGAATCGCCTCCAGTTCCCAGTGGTGGGCGAACACGTATTCGTGGGATAGGCGGGCCGCCCGCCGGCGCGCGGATTCCGCCTCCTCCTCCCGGCACAGGCGCCGGAGCCAGTAGGCGAGCGCGTAGTGAATCAGGGGGTCCCGCTTTACCGCGGGAACGTGCTTCCGCGCGCGCTCCAGCAGACAGACCGCGTCGGCCGGCAGGCCGGCGTCCGCGTAATCGAAAGCCAGCTCCAGCCAGGGGTCGGCATCGGGCGGCATCAATCCGCACAACTCGCGGAATCTCCGGCCCGCCACCCTGGGCCTCTCCTGCGCGAGGGCGCAGAGGTGGGCCTCCGCCCGCACCAGCCGGTCGTAGGGAGCGAGGTCCAGCACCGCCCGGGTGGCCTGCTCCGCCTTGTCCGCCCGGCGCTGCGCGCGCAGGGCGGCGGAGCGTAGAGCCCAGGCCTTGACATCGCTGGACCCGGAGGTGAGGCTGAGAGAGATGGTCTGGGCCGCGGATGCGAAATCCCCGCGCCTCCCGTGGGTGAGGCCGGCCTCGAGAAGCGCAGCATGCGCGTATCCCGGATCCTGCGCGGCGCGGCGCAGCTCGAATTCGGCCCGCTCCTCTTCCGCCGCGCGCGCCAGCGCAATCCCCAGGTAATAGGCGGCCTCCCCGCTCTCCGGGGCGAGTTCGGCGGCTGCGGTGAGCCGCGCGACCGCCTCCTGGGGGCGCATTTCGATCGCCATCCGGCCCAGCGCCACCGCGGCCTCCACACATGCGGGGTCCCGGGAGAGCACCCGCTCATACAGCGCCCATGCCTCTTCCGGCCTTCTGGTCTGTTCGGCATGACGGGCGTCCCGAAGCAGTTCGCCGAGCGTCGGTTCCGCGGCCTCGGAGGGGCGCGCGGGCGCGGCGAGATTGATGGTGCGAGGCCGAAGGTCCTCCGCGTAGCGGATCACCTCCCGGCCGCCGCGGTCCACCACGGTCAGCGTCAGGGGGCCGTTCGCGCCCTCGGGGAGTGGCGTCGACTTTCGGAGCGGCCGGTCGGGGGAAAGGTCGAGCCGTTCTTCATACACCACGCGGTCCCCGGCCGCCAGCCGCACCAGGGATTCCGGCATGGGATGGGTCACCAGCACTCCCAGGTCGGCGTCTCGGCCGCTCCTCTCGACCCGCAGCGCGGCCTCCGCGTTCGCCCAGGAGAATCCTCCCGTGCCCTTCACCGCGTACCAGTATTCGGTCCACTGGTAGGTGTGGTGCGGCGGGAACATCCGCCACACTCCCTGGTCGACGAAGCGTCCGCTCTGGAGCTCGCAGTAAGGGCCGTCTTCGTCGCTGAGCACATCGGCCCAGATCTTCCCGTGGTCGGAGGTGCCCCAGGTGAAGAACTTCTTTCCGAAGGCGTCGTGCACGTCGGCTACGTGCGCGAGCCCGAAATCGAGGCCTTCGTAGTAGGTGCCGAAGAAATCCTCCAAGCTGTCCAGGGCGAAGACGTCGCCCTGGTAGTCATGGGCCCCGTACCTGTCCAGATGCCGGCCCTGGTGGACGGGCCAGTCAAGGATGTCGTGCCAGATTCGCACCTTGCTGGCGGGATAGATGAGGCGCATGTCGTCGCGCGCGGGCACCGCCGCATTGGACCAGAAGTAGTAGGGATGGGGCAGGGCCTGGCGGTTGGCGAGCCGGATCTCGGTCTCCAACAGCGCCGACTCGGGGCGCAGTCGAATCCCCACCGCCCAGCCCATGCGGTGAATGCGCTCTATCTCTCCCACCCAGACGGTGACCGCCCCGTCCTCCTCCTCCACGAGGCAGTGGTCCACGGGGGATACGGTGGTGACGCTGTGGCCGCGGGGGAAGTTGAACTCGACTCCCCCGCTGATCCATGCGCCGCGGAGCGCGATCAGGCCGGGCTTGACCACCCGGTTGCGGTAGAAGAGATCCCGC
The DNA here is from genome assembly GCA_015486155.1 of Armatimonadota bacterium. Lineage (GTDB taxonomy): Bacteria > Armatimonadota > Hebobacteria > Hebobacterales > Hebobacteraceae > S016-27. The sequence continues at coordinate 10,469 of WFSF01000260.1, read as the reverse complement.
CCGGTGGGCTTGTCCACCGCCGAGTAGATTCTGCCCCCCAGCTCGGGCAATACGGTCAACTGGAGAAACTCGTTCTCCAGCACGATGGCCCGATATTCGACCGGGCGCGGTTCCTCCCCCAGGTCGTCCATGAGCGTATAGGGATAGATATCCCAGTAGGCCCTTCTCTGGAACGGCGGGTTGGGGTCTTCCGCCCCCCACTGGTAGGTGGGAAGGGTGATTGACTGCACGCGCGCTTCGACAGACACCAAGACTGCTCCTTATGTGCGAGACACGTTCTCCGGGGATACTTGGGGCGGCAGCGCGGCTACAGCAACCCGCGCACGAAGGCGAGGTTGCGCGCGGCGTTGGCGGCCGGGTCGTCTCCCGCCTCGGTCTCCAGCACCAGCCAACCGTCGTATCCGATTCCCTTGATGGCGTCGAAGATGGCCCGGAAATCCAGCTTTCCCTGGCCCATCTCCGCTCCGATCTCCTTCACGTGGATCTGGAAGATGTGCTTGCCGAGCTTGGAGATCTGGTCGAGGTTGTCGAAGCCCTGGTAGGGCGCGTTGCCGGTGTCATAGTAGACGCCGAGCTGGGGCGAGCCCACCATCTCGATCATCTCCAGCATCTGCTCCGCCGAGCGGCCGGTCTTGCCCACGCTCTCCATGGCCACCAGGGCGCGGCACCCCGCGCTCTGATCGAAGGCGGCCTTGAATCCGTCCCGCCAGAGCGCCACTGCCTCTTCCTCGGGCTGCTCGTTCGGCTTGCCCATGGGGAAGAGGATGACGCCGGCGCCCAGCTCGTCGCAAAACCGGCGCAGGTCGGCGACGGCCTTCACGCCCTGTTCGTGGGTCTCCGGGTTCACCATCAGCCGGGACACGCTGGCCATGCACACGGAGGAGATCTCCACTCCCGCGCGCTTGGCCCGCTCGACCAGCGCCCGGCGGCCCGACTCGCTCCACACCTCGGAATCGAGATAGGTTTCCACCTTGAGGTCCAGCTCCACGCCGTCAAACCCCAGCCGGGCCGCCTCGTCGAACACCTCGGTCCATGGCTTCATCAACACGCCGTCCATCGCTCCGATCTTCATGTGCACTGCTCCTTGTCTCGTTTCGCGGCGCTACTGCGCCGGGACTCCGGTCAGGGCCGCCCGGTCTCGTAAACGCCGAACTCTCGTGCTGCTTCCAGCATGGCGGCGAAGTTCCTTGTGGGAATTCCCTCATGGATTGCATTTGATGAGCCGAAAATGAACCCGCCGCCCGGCTTGCAAGCCTCCATGACCTGCCGCGTCTTCTCCCGAATCGCCTCCGGGGACTCGAAAGTGAGCACCCGGCCGCAGCTGATGCCCCCCCACAGGGTGAGCCGGGGGAATTTCTGCTTCAGCTCCGCCAGGTCCATGCCCGCATCTATGTCTATCTCCCCGTATCCGTCCACCCCCGACGCGACCAGGAGGTCCTCCGCGATGGGCCAGATGTTGCCGTCGGTGCGGAACAGGTATACCAGGCCCGCCTCGTGTGCGGCGCGGGTTATCTGCTGGAGCCGGGGGAGGATGAAGCGGCGGAACATGGCCGGGGAATAGATGGGGCCGTCCGTGGAGGCGAGGTCGCCCCCGGCCCACAGGATGTCTATCCCGAACTTGGGCAGATGAGGTATCGCGGTCAACGCGGCCCGCGTCTCCACATCCAGATACCGCTCCACCAAGTCCGGCCTCTCCATGCAGGCCTCCAGCCAGGCCGTCTCCGGCGGGATCACGAGAAAACCCTCGCCCGACTTCAAGGCCCGCTCCCCTCCGGCCCGCCTCGCCACTTGGTGCAGCGCGGCGTAGTCATCGGCGGTGGGCGGTTTGCGGTGCTCCTCGGCCTTCTCCATCGCCTCCACTGTGCGTTCGATGGCCGCGACGCCCTCCCTGCGGATCGATGAGTCCACCACGTCGAAGACATCGCTCACCTCGTCATAGTGGTAGACGGTCCACGTCTTCGCGGCCGGATCCTCGTAGCGAAACGTCCACTCGTCGAGCTTCTCAGAGGGTTTTCGCGCGTGCCGCCACGGGAGCCCCGCGATGTCGAAGTCAAGCTCCCGGATCAAGTCTCCCACATCCTCGATCAACCGCCCTGCGTACTCCTGCCAGGCCTGCTCGCTCTCCCATCTGGCCGCGGTCTCCTCCCAGCGGATGCGCCCTCCGCCGGTGCGCATCGGCCGGCCCATGAGCTCCGAGGCGATGCGGGAACAGACCGTCTGCTCGTAGATGGGGACGCGGTCCGGCTCCCGGTGCCGGACCGCCGACATGATCCTCTGTTTCGATGTCATTTGATTCGTCTCCGGACTGCCATTACTGCGCGCGGGGTCCAGTTCCTGTCTGGGGTGTCAAAGGGAGGGGTATGGAAACGCAGAAATTCATCGAGAGAGATACGAGGAGGACGCGAGCATGTCGAAGGCCTTTTTCTGCGCTGTGGCGGCCTTGCTGGCGACGGCGCTGCCGCTGCATGCGCAGTCGCGGACAGGCGAGTTGCGGGGGGTATGGATGGAGGAGGGGTATGGCCGGGATTGGCCGGCGGTGATGCAGAATCTCGAGGAGAACGGCTTCAACGCACTGTTCCTCAATGCGTGCAGCGGGGGGGCGGCCTTCTACCCCAGCAAGGTGTTGCCAGTTGCGCCGGGGGCCCCGCGCGGCCGGGATGAGCTTGCCGAGGCGGTCAAGGCGGCCAGGCAGCACGGCATCGAGCTCCACGTGTGGCGGATCGACTGGGCGCTGTTCAACTGTCCCCCGGATAAGCTGGCCGAATACGAGCGCGAGGGGCGGCTGATGCGCAATCCGGAGGGCAAACTGGTGCGGGACGACCCCGCGATTCCCGCCGACGCGCGGGTGGACTGGCTCTGCCCGTCGAACCCAAAGAATCGGCAGCTGGAAAAGGAGGCGATGCTGGAGCTGGTTCGCAGGTACGACATCGCCGGGATTCAGTTCGACTACATGCGTTACCCGAGTGAGCATTACTGCTACTGTGACCACTGCCGGGAGGAATTCGAGAAAAGCATCGGAAAGACGGTGGAGCACTGGCCCGCGGACGTGCTGCCCGGCGGGCCGCTGGCCGAGCAGTATGCGGACTGGAGGCGGGGGCTGGAGACCTCTCTGGTGGAGGAGATCAGCCAGGAGGCGCACCGCATCAAGCCCGACATCAAGGTGTCTCTCGCGGCCTGGCCGGACCCCGGAATCGCCCGCGATCACGTGTTCCAGGACTGGCCCGCGTGGGTGAGGACCGGCGCGCTGGATTTCATCTGCTTCATGGACTATGGACGGGACGAGAATCAACTGGCCGCGTGGTTGGCGGCGCAGAGAAGGCTGATTCACGGGCAGATCCCCATGTACGCGGGATTGGGCGCGTTCATGCTGAAGGACGCGGACGCGCTGGCCGATCAGATTCAGCTCGCCAGGGAGGAGGGCGCGGACGGATTCGTCGCCTTCGCCTATGGCGGCGGGGACCTCGCCAAGTGGCTGCCCGAGCTCCACAATAGTGTGACCGCGGCCGATCCGAACCCGATCCCCCACCAGGCCCCGCCCGCCTCGTTCGCGTTCTCGGGATCGGCCCTTCTGCCGAACTCGGACGGCGAAGCAGCGGCGGCGGGGGAAAGGCTCGCGGTGGAGATGGTGATCGGCACCCCGCCCGGAAAAGCGAACAATGAGGAGCAGGACCTCGCAGGCGCGGAGCAGGCCGCGGCGATGCTCCGCGACACCACCGAGACGCCCAAGCCCACTCAATCCTGGGAATATCAACCCGACCTGATACCCCCGGAGGAGGTGCCCAGGATGTCCGGGCGGGTGGTGCTGGAGACCCCGCAGGGAGATCCCATCGCAAAACTGGGCATCTTCGATTCCGACTTGGGCATCAAGCGCACCTTGAAGTTTACGGCGCCCCAGGGCCGGTTCCGGGTGGCGTGTTACGGGGTCGAGTCGTTCGAGGGTGAGGAACACCCGTTCGTGGCGCGCAGTCCCCTCCTGATCGGGATCCCGCGTCCGCCGCAGAACACTCCCAAGCCGGCCGCGGCGGCCCCGTCGGCAGGGCGACTCGACGCCTTGCTCAAGCAGACTGCGGCGCGGCTCAACGCCTGCGATCTCACCGGCTTGGAGGGCTCCGTGCAGGCGAATCTCACAGGTGAGGGAGGGGGAGAGTGGTGGCTGCGCATCTCCCAGGGGAAGGCCGAGTGGGGCCGGGGGGAGGTGGAGAACCCCACCGCCACCGTGTCCTGCACGGCCGAGGACGCGCTCGCGCTGGCCGCCGGCCGCGCCGATCCCTACACGCTCTGGAATGCAGGGCGGCTGGTGATTACCGGGAACACCGGTTTCCTGAAGCGCTTGGCGGACTTGCTGGGCATTCCGTGACGGAAAAGCGGCCGGAGGGATAGTATTGCCGGCGGGGCAGCGAAGACTGCCCCGTCGCCCCGCTTCGCCAAGCCTCCTTCGCGCAAGGCTTCGGAGCTCAAGGCTGCGCAGGACAAGCAAGAGAACCGCGGATTTATGGCGACGCGCTCCGCGTGCGTCGCCGGATGGATCCCTCGCGTTATTACGGCCGAGCGCCTGCGGCACTCGGGCTCGGGATGACAGAATCGGCGGGCAGGCTTTCCTAAGCCCGCCAATGGCTGGCATGGGTCCCTAAGCCCAAAGGGCCGGGATGGCGGTCTGCCGCAGGCAGACTTTAGCCATATCCCCGCCCTATCCTGCTTCGTCCGCCTATGGCGGACTTCGCAGGACAGGCAGAACGGCCGACAGGCGTACTCCGCGCGGCGCTCTCGAGAGATATCCGCCTACAGCCCGATGGTCGTCTTTCCCTCTTCGAGGTCGAAGGCGAGGACGATGTCGTCGCCGTCCTTCGCCCAGGTTCCGCTCTCCAGCGCCAGCGGCTCGGCGACCTCCCGCAGGGGCTTTCCGTTCACCGCCCACTTGCCCGGTTTCGCGCCCGCCAGGCGCAGGGTGAAGCGCTCGCAGGGCATGGGGGAGGTGATGGTGCAGCCGTCCGCGGTCTCGGCGATGTCCACCATCTCCCTCGCCATCCAGTAGTGCGCGATCTCGCTGGTCTTCATCCAGAGGATGTTGGGGAGTTGATTCAGGCGCTCCACCACGGTCTTGAAGATGTTGAACCCGATCTCCTCGCCCTGGAAGTAGAACCCAGGCCAGTGGGAGACCATGATCGCCGGGCAGCCGGCCGCGATCAGCCGGGGCATGCGGCCGCCCTGGAGGTCCTCGGTGATGCACAGGTCAGGACTGTGGACGGCCTCGCGGTTGTTCCCCTCCCAGCCCGCGAACCAGTCTCCGGTGCCGGCGATGATGCCCACACAGCACTCGCCGGTGCGCTTGTCCGGATGGTATACCTTGGGGTAGGGCAGGGGATCGCTGTCCTCGTCGTATACCTCGCAGAACAGGAACGGCCGCGGGTTTCCGTTCACCTCCTTGGAGGCCCAGAGGACGGAGGCCGCGTAGTTGTCCAGGTCCACCTTCTGGAAGGCTCCCGGGCTGGTCACTCCCTCGGCCGCGATGTCGCAGTTGTGGAGGATGCGCAGGGCGGCGGCGATGTAGGGGGCGAGCTGTTCGAAGGGGATGGGCCGCTGCGCCCACTCTCCCTGTTCCCATTCCTCCGTCATGGTCCAGTCGCTGAGGTCCACCACCTTGCAGTGGGTGATCATCTCCGGGGTGAGGTCCCAGTTGGGGCGGATGAGCTCCTTGGTGGCGTCGATCCACTCGTCCACCCGGGCCTTGGAGAACCCCGGCAGCCCCAGGTCAATGGTGCCCAGGCCGCCAGGCATGGGCACGTAGCTGAACTTTCCTTTGACCCCGTGCTCCAGGCACCATTCCGCGAACTTGCGGAGGAAGGAGACGGGGATTTCCACCGGCATGTCGTCGGTGGAAACCTTGTGGCGCAGTTTGATCCAGAAATGGCTCAGATTCACCACCGGGCAGGCGTCGTCCAGGATCATCGCCACAGGCACGCGACAGAGCGGGTTCTCGATGGAGATTTTCATGTTGCACCTCCCGGAGAAGTCATCTGGGAGGTTCCCGCTCGCCGCGCAGATTCCTGTGTGCGCTATTCGCCCGGAACGTTCTCCGATCCGTAGATGCGCGTGAGAGTTGCGCCGTGGTAGTAGTGCGAGAGGATTTCCTCGGCCGTCTTTCCGGCCTTCGCCATTTCATTCGCCCCCCACTGGCAAAGACCTACCCCGTGCCCGTTCCCGCGGCCCGCGAAGACCAGCGTATCTCCATTCGGCGCGGCCTTGAAATCGGAGCTCGGCAGGGTGCTTGCGCCCAGGGCCCGGTTCACCGCGGCGCGTAGCGCGCCCGCGTTGATCACCCATTCCCCTTGCTCGGTGCGCACCTGGTAGCGGGTGGGGCGGCCGTCTGCATCACATGCGGCCGGCTCGATGGCGGTTACCGCTCCCTGCACGCCGAGGCCGGAGAGCGCGTCGCCCAGCTTCCGCTGGGGAATGCGTCGGCTCCACACCGCACGCGGGGAGCGCGCGCACCATACCGTGCCCCCCTCCGCATCCAGCACCGGCCGCAGGTAGGGGAGCGGCCTGCTGCCCGGCCAGGCGTCCTCATTGCCGGCCGTGCGTCCGCCGCAGGTGTCGCAGTATACGGCCTGAATGGGCTCGCCCTGGTAGGTGAGGATCACGCCCACGGTCTGCTGGATGGCGGCCTCCAGGCGCGGGTCCGCGCGGCCGGCTCCGACGTACACTTGGCAGTGAGAGGTGTCGCACAGGTCGAAGCCCTCGGCGCGGTGCTTGCCCAAGTTGGCGAGCGCGAAGGTGCGGGCGGCGATGGCCTGGGCCTTGAGCGCCTCCGGATGGAAGGATGCGGGGACCTCCGCGGGGAGCACGCCGCGCAGGTAGTCCTCCAGCCCCACCCGGTTGACGAGGCGGAGACGTCCCGCGCGGGCCCGGATGACCAGCTCTCCCCGGTAACTCCGCCCGCGGCCTCCCTCCGGCGTGACGGAAATCGGGGAGGAGGAGGTCAGGCGCCACGCGCGCGCGGTGAACCTCGGCCCCGGAGCCGCGGCCGAGGCCGTCACCCGGTCGCCGTCCGCGCGGAACGCCAGCGCCATGCCGGCGCGGCAGGTGCCCGGGGGGAGGGCGCCCTCCGCCCCGGTCGCCGCGACCTGCAGCTCGGCCCCGCCGACCACCGTGCAGGCGGAAAACCGGACCCCGGAGAATATGCCCACGGCGACGGTGGGCTCTGCGCTCCGGGCGGATGCTTGCGCGCCGGAGAGAATGAGAAGCAGACAGAGAACTCTCGCAATCATCAAGGATTCGATACCACGAGCCCGCCGCCGCCTCTCACAAACTATGCCGAACGAACACTATTTCACACCCGAGCCCACCGCAGCCGGGAAACGGCGGGAGTTTACGGTTACGGTAAGAGGACACCGACTCCGGTTCGTCACCGAGGCGGGCGTGTTCTCGCGCCGGAGGCTCGATCCGGGGACTCGGCTGCTGCTCGCGCACCTGGAGGTGGGCGAGGATGACCGCGTGCTCGACCTGGGCTGCGGATACGGCGTGGTGGGGGTGGCGGCCGCGCGGCTCGCCCCCCGGGGGGTGGTGACGCTGGTGGATATCAACTCCAGGGCGGTGGCGCTCGCGGAGGAGAACCTGCGCCTCAACGAGGTGGAGAACGCGCGCGCGGTGCAGAGCGACGGCTACGAGGCGGTGGCCGGAGAGCGCTTCGATGTGATCGCGCTCAATCCGCCCATTCGCGCCGGGCTGGCGGTGGTGCACCGGCTGATCGAGGAAAGCGCCGGTCACCTGAGGCCGGGCGGCCGCTTCTACCTGGTGGCCCGCACCAGGCAGGGAGCGCTTCGGCTGGGGGAGAAGATGAGGAAGGCGCTCGGCCATGTCGAGGAAACGGCCAAGCGCGGCGGATTTCGGCTTTACGTGTCCCGTGTATGACAATCCAAGATTCCAGAAAGGTGAGAGACCTATGAGAGACCAGTCCATGGCGTTTCTGCAGCAATTGGTGGATACTCCCAGCCCCTCCGGGTTCGAGCAGCCGGCCCAGCGGGTGGTTAGGGAGTACGTGTCCGGGTTTGCGGATGAAGTGCGCACCGATGTGATGGGCAACGTGATCGCGGCCGTCAACCCCGGAGGCAAACCGCGGGTGATGTTGGCCGGGCACTGTGACGAGATCGGGTTCATGGTGCGCTACATCGGGGACGACGGCTTCATCCACTTCGCGCCCATCGGGGGCGTGGACGCGCATCTGGTCCCCGGTCAGAGGGTGTATATTCACGGCCGCGGCGGTCCGGTGCTCGGGGTGGTGGGCAAGAAGGCGATTCACCTCATGGAGCCCGAGGACCGAAAGAAGGTGCTCAAGTTTCACCAGCAATGGATCGACATTGGGGCCAAGGACAGGAAGCAGGCGGAGAAGCTGGTGGCCGTGGGCGACCCCGTCACCTTCGCGGTCGGATTCGCCCGCCTCCAGGGCGACCTCGCGGTGGCGCGGGGCTTCGACGACAAGATGGGGGCGTTCGTGGTGATGGAGGCGCTGCGCATAGCCTCCCGCCGGAAGCTGAAGTGCGCGCTGGTGGCGGTCTCCACGGTGCAGGAGGAGATCGGACTCCGGGGGGCCACCACGAGCGCCTTTTCGGTGGCGCCGGAGGTGGCGGTGGCGGTGGACGTGACCCATGGCACCGACCACCCGGACGTGGACAAGAAGCGATTCGGGGAGGTGAAACTGGGCGGCGGCCCGGTGCTCCACCGGGGCGCGAACATGAACCCGGTGGTGACCGAGCGGCTGGTGAAAGCGGCGGCCGCCAAGAAGATTCCATACCAGATGCTCGGCGTGCCGGGGGCCAGCGGCACCGATGCCTGGGCCATGCAGCTCTCCCGGGGCGGCGTGGCGACCGGGCTGGTGAGCGTGCCCCTGCGCTACATGCACACCCCTGTCGAGGTGCTCAACCTCAAGGACCTGACGGCGGCCGCGGAGCTGCTGGCCGCCTTCGCCGCAGGGCTGGACGAGAGCGTGAACTTCATCCCGGAGTAGAAGGAGAGTGCGGCCGATCCCGGCCCGTGTGGAGGAATCACCATGAAGGAACTCGTTGATCTCGCGGTCGGCCGCGCGCGGCAGGCGGGCGCCGGTTATGCGGACGCCCGGGTCGTGGTGCGCCGGGAGCAGCAACTCCATACCCGCAACGGGGCGGCGGACGCGCTGTCCGATTCCTCCGAGCAGGGCGTGGGGGTGCGGGTGATCGCGGACGGCGCGTGGGGGTTCGCGGCCACCGCGGTCTGTACCCCGGCGGAGGTGGAGGCCGCGGCCAGGCTGGCGGTGGAGATCGCCAGGGCGAGCGCGCGGCTCAACCCCGAGCCGGTTGCGCTGGCCCCGGTGGAGCCGGCGCGCGCCGAGTGGACCTCTCCCTTTGAGGTGGACCCGTTCGAGGTGCCGCTCAAGCGGAAGCTCGCCGTGCTGCTGGATGCCGACCGGGTGATGAGGGAGGTGAGCGGCGTCCGGGTGGCGATCGGGGAGATCGCCCTGGTGAGAGAGGAGAAGTGGTTCGCCAGCAGCGAGGGGGCGGAGATATATCAGACCCGCGTGCAGTCCGGCGGGATGATCCAGGCGCTGTCCGAGGGAGGGGGGGAGGTCCAGCGGCGGTCCTATCCGAGCTCCCTGGAGGGGCAGAACGGAAACCGCGGCTGGGAGTTGATCGAGGGCATTGACCTGCCGGGCAATGCGCGGCGGACCGCGGAGGAGGCGGTGGCCCTGCTCACCGCGGACCCGTGCCCCGCGAAGGTTACTACTCTGATCCTGGAGGGGAGCCAGCTCGCGCTCCAGGTGCACGAGTCCTGCGGACACCCCACCGAGCTGGACCGCGTGTTCGGGACGGAGCGCAGTTTCGCGGGCACCTCGTTCCTGACGCCGGAGAAGCGGGGCGAGCTCCAGTACGGCTCCCCCATCGTGAACCTGTACGCGGACGCCACCGTGCCCGGCGCGCTGGGCACCTTCGGCTACGACGACGAGGGCGTGCCCGCCCAGCGGGTGGATCTGGTCAAGGACGGCGTCTTCGTCGGCTACTTGAGTTCCCGCGAGACGGCCGCCCGCCTGGGGATCACCAGCGGGGGCGCGATGCGGGCCTCCGGATGGAACCGGATGCCCATCATCCGCATGACCAACATCAACCTCGCGCCCGGGGACTCCAGCCTGGAGCAGATGATCCGGGAGACGGACGACGGAATCTACGCGGCCACCACCAAGTCGTGGAGCATTGACGACCTGCGGCTCAATTTCCAGTTCGCCACCGAGATCGCCTGGGAGATAAAGAACGGCCAGCTCGGGCGGATGCTGCGCAACACCACCTACCAGGGCATCACGCCGGAGTTCTGGAACGGCTGTGACGCGATCGCGGGGCCGGACGAGTGGGTCCCGTGGGGGGTGGTCAATTGCGGCAAGGGCGAGCCGATGCAGGTGATGTGGGTGGGCCACGGAGTCGCGCCGGCCCGGTTCCGCAATGTGCGGG
>WFSF01000259.1 GCA_015486155.1 Armatimonadota bacterium | reverse complement strand
TGCCTGCCCAATTCCCAGACGGACGCGGATTACCTGGCGCGGACGTTCTCGCTCGACCGCGACAAGTGCGTCGTGGTCCACCACGGCATCCATCCCATCTTCTTCGAGGCGGACCCGGAGGCCTTCGTGGAGAAGTACGGGCTGCGGGATTTCGTGCTGTGCGTGGCCCGGGTGGAGGCGAAGAAGAATCAGCTCTCGCTGGTGGCGGCGATGCGGGGAACGGGGATTCCCCTGGTGATCGTGGGGCGCGCCAATCCGCAGGAGTATCTCGAACTCTGCCGCCGGTACGCGGACGAGAACGTGCTCTTCCTGGACCCCTTGCCCCAGGCCGAGCTCGTCTCCGCCTTCGCCGCGGCCAAGGTGCACGCGCTGGTGAGCTGGATCGAGCTGCCCGGCCTGGTGAGCATGGAGGCGGCCGCGGCGGGGTGTAACGTGGTCTCCACCGACCGGGGCTCCCCGCGGGAATACCTGGGAGAGCACGCGTGGTACTGTGACCCTGGAGACGTGGACTCCATCCGGGATGCGGTGCTGGCCGCGCACGCGGCGCCGCGTTCCGACGCCCTGCGAGAGCGCATCCGGCGGAACTACACCTGGGAGCGGGCCGCGCAGAGGACCCTGGAGGGCTATCGGGCCGCGCTGGCGCGCTGGGAGGCGCGGGACCCGGACTCCCGGGCCGCGGCCTCCTTCGCCGCGCTCCAGAGACACGTGGACTGGCTGGCGCGGGAGGTGAGCGACCGCGAGTACGAGGCCAGGGAGGCGATCCGGAGACGGGAATACGCGGAGGCCCACGCCGCCCGGCTGGAGGAGGAGAACGAGGCGCTGAGAAGGGAACTCGAACGGTGGCAGGATGAGATGAAGCGGATCACCAGCCGCCGCCTCTTCCGCTGGTCCGAATCCCTAGCCAGAGCGGGATGGGGTATCCTGAGAAAGCTGAGAATCAAACCATGAAGTTGACCGTGGTGATGCCCACCTACAACCGCAGCGACCTGTTGGGCCGGGCCCTGCGCGCCCTGCTCGACCAGACCGCCCCCGCGGAGGACTACGAGATCGTGGTGGTGGACGACGGCTCCACAGACCCCACCCCGGAGGTGGCCCGTGAGGCGGTGAAAGAGGGGGAGGGCCGCATCCGCTACTTCCGCCAGGAAAACGCGGGGCCGGCCGCCGCCCGCAACCGGGGAACCAGGGAGGCGAAGGGGGAGATCGTCCTCTTCACCGGGGACGACTGCATCGCCACCCGCACCCTGGTGGCCGAGCACCTGCGCGTGTACGAGGAGGAGGGAGACGTGGGGGTGCTGGGGCATGTCGCCTGGCACCCCGAGCTGGAGCTCACCCCCTTCATGGCCTTCCTGGACGAGGGGGTGCAGTTCGGCTTCAAGCACATCAAGGACCCGGATCACGTGACCGCGTGGTGTTTCTACACCGCCAACTGCTCGGTGGGCAAGCACTGGATCGAGGAGGCGGGCTGGTTCGACGAGGATTTCAAGTACGCGGCCTACGAGGACATCGAGCTGGCCTATCGCATGCAGCGGCGCGGCCTGCGGATCGTCTACCGCCCCCGGGCGCTCACCTACCACCACCACCAGACCACGCTCAAGCAGTACCTCGCCCGCCAGCGCCTGGCCGGGCGCTCGGCCGTGTTGTTCGCGCGGAAGCACCCGGAGCTGAAGGCCCAGCTGGGAATCCAGCACGGCGCGCTCGCCTCCACCGCGGTGGACTTCTTCGACGCGGTGACCGCTTATGGCTACGCGCTCGGAGTGCGGGAGGCGCTGCGGGAGCTGCCGGTGGACTGGGACGGAGAGATCGGCGCGCTTTTCGACAACGAGGACCTCGCCGCGGCCGGGGACGGGTGGCAGAAAGAGGTGTTCCTGGCCTGCAAGGGGGCCAAACTGGCCGACATGGTGGAGTTGTCGCGGGTGCGCAGGCAGCTCCGGGAGATGCAGGAGGAGTGGGACCGCGTGACTTCCCGGCGGCTCTACCGGTGGACGGAGGGGCTGGCCAAGGCGGTCTGGGGGGCATTACGGGCGATCGGGCTGTCCCGCCGAGCGAAGGACTGACGGCTGTGGGCGCAGGAGGTTCGCGGCCGCGCAGAGTACCATAACCTCGTGTCTACTCCCCGCGCCAGCGTCATCATATCCACCTGGAACGGTCGCCATCTCCTGGAGACCTGTCTTCCCAGGGTGTTGCGCGCGGTCGCCGAGGCGGAGGGCGAACATGAGGTGATCGTGGTGGACGACGCCTCCACCGACGACACCGTGGAGTACGTACGGAAAGAGTTCCCCCAGGTCCGCCTGCTCGCCCTGCCCCGCAACCTCCGCTTCGCGGGCGCGAACAACGCGGCCGCGCGAGTCGCCAGGGGCGAGTTCCTGGTCTTCCTGAACAACGACATGCTGGTGGAGCCGGATTTCCTCGCTCCGCTCCTCGCGCCGTTCGAGGACCCGGAGGTGTTCGCCGTCACCGCGCACATCCACATGCCCCCCAAGCGCGCGGGGGGCCGTGAGATAAGGGAGACCGGGCTGGTGAGGGCGCGGTTCGAGAACGGCTTCTTCGTGCTCCAACACCAGGACACCGCCTCGCGGGAGCCCGTGCCGGTGATGTACGCGGGCGGCGGCTCCAGCGCCTGGCGCAAGGACCGCTTTTTCCAGCTGGGCGGTTTCGACCGGCTCTTCCGGCCGTTCTACTTCGAGGACCTGGACGTATCCTACCGGGCGCAGAAGGCCGGCTGGAAAGTGCTGTTCGCCCCCGAGAGCCATGTGGTGCACCAGCACCAGCAGACCAACAACCCGAAGAATTTTCCGCCCGGGTATGTGCAGCAGATGTTCGGCAAGAACAACCTCCTCTTCACCTGGAAGGTGCTCACCGACCGGAACCTGCTGAGCGAACACTTCCGCAGGCTGTGGGGGCTGCTGATGAGGCCGCGCCTGCACCCGGAGATGGCCTCCTGGTTCATGCGCGCCGCGTGGCAGCTGCCGGAGCTGCTGCGGGCGCGCCATCGCGCGCGCCCGCACATGCGCCTCTCCGACGCCCAGGTGCTCCAGAGGGGCGCGGAGGCGGAACGCGAGACGCCCGCCGAGGAGGCGCTTTCGGCGCGAAAACGCCTCCTCGTCCTCGGATTCGGCCCCCTGCCCTTCGAGAGGGCGCGCCTGCTTTCCCCGCGCGCCATCCGCACCTGGCAGGTCGCGGAGGCGCTGACGGCGGACGGACACGAGGTGACGGTCATCGCCTGCCGCACGCCGGACAGCTACGCGGGGGATTCCGCCCGCGCCCCCGTCCTGCGTTTCGCCGCGGAGCGCATGATCGCGTATTCCGCGGAACCCGAAGCGCTGGAGAACGGCGATTTTCTGCAGCGCGTGTGTGACCGCACCCACCCGGACGCGATCGTCTCCGTGCACGCCTACAGCGCCTGGCTGGCCTCGCGGCTGCGCACCGACGCGCCTCTCTGGGCGGACCTGACGCCGTGCGCGCTCAGCGAGGCGCGCGGGCGCGCCTCCCCCCAGACGCGCGCGGAGGCGATGGCGCGCGCCTGGCAGTGGGAGCGGGCCGCCCTGGCGCGCGCGGACGCGGTCTCGGTCGCCTCCGAGCGGCAGGGATACGCGCTGCTGGGCGAGCTGTCCGCCCTGGGGCGCATGGGCGACAGCGCCACCACCCAGGGGTTTCTCCACCACCTCCCCTGCGCCGTCGAGAGCGCGCCTTATCGCCACGACCGCCGGGTGCTCCGGGGGCGCGCGGCCGCGGAGGAGGATTTCGTGGTGCTCTGGGCGGGGGGATATGACGCGGGGTGTGATGGGGACACCCTGTTCGAGGGCGCGGCCGCGGCGATGCGGGAGGAGCCGCGCATCAGGTTCGTCTCCATCGGCGGGGCAAGGCCGGGCGAGGACGATGACGCGTACTATCGCTTCCGCTGCCGGGCGGAGGAGAGCGACCTCGCCTCCAGGTTCACCTTCCTCGGATGGCGGCCCCCGGGTGAGGTTCCCAACTACTACTTCGAGAGCGATGTGGGCATCGTCATCGAGCGGGAGGGGCCGGACCTGAAGTTCGGCTGCCGCTACCGGCTGCTGGACATGATGCGGGCGGGGTTGCCGGTCATCTGCACGCAGGGAAGCGAGATCAGCGGGGAGGTGAAGGAGGGGCATCTGGGGTTCACGCCCTCCCCGGGCTCCGCGGAGGAGGTGGCGGAGGCGATTCTTTCCCTGGCGCGGGACGAGTCCCTGCGGAGGCGCTACGGGGAACGGGCGAGGCAGTGGGTATTCAAGCAGCGTCCGGCCGCGCGCGTGCTCGCGCCCCTGCGCGCGTGGGCGCGCAATCCCCAGGCGGCGGCCGACCGCGGGCGGGTGGCGCCGGATCCCGCCTCCGGCTGGCGCCCCAGGGGACGCCTGGCCCGCTTCCTGCAGCTGTGGGAGACGCAGGGACGCAGAACGGCCCTCCGCACGGTGGCGCGGAACGCGGTGTCTGCGGCGGTGGACCTGGCGGCGCGGGGGCTGGTGAGAAGGCGGAAAACGGCGGCCTGGGGTCTCGATCCCACGGAGCCTCCCCAGTCCATGCTGGTGATACGGGCGGGCGAGGTGCGCATCGCGCGGGAGGTGGTGGAGCGGGCCCGCGCGCGCTACCCGGAGGTGGAGGTGGCGGCGGTGGCTCCGCAGGAGCTGGCGGAGGAGACGCGCTGCGAGCTGGAGGCGCCCGTGATCTCGGCCCCGGGCGCGGGCGGAACCGCCTGCCGCATCACCAGGGAACTGCTCCATGCCATCCACCAGGGAGAATACGACACCGTGGTGGTGGCGGGAGAGGGAAATCGGCGGGCGGAGTTGCTCGCCATGCTCGCGGGACTGATGAGACGGGTGGAGGTGAGGGAGGACGGCGCGGCCCACACCTTCGCCTTCGCCCCCCACAAGCCGCTGTTTCTCCTCGCGCGGGGCCTCCTGGGAATCGTGGAGAAACTCGTGCTCACCGGGCTGACCGGCCTGGTGTGGACCGCTTTGCGGGTCGAGGAGAAGGTGTGGCAGGTGAAGATGCTGCGGCGCGGCGTCGCCCGCGGGGAGGAATGAGAGGGACATGGCGCGGCCGGCGGTATTCCTGGACAGGGACGGCACCATCGTGCGGGAGGTGGACTACCTGCGTGAGGTCTCCCAACTCCGCCTGCTGCCCGGCGCGGCCGCGGCCGTCCGCCGGCTGAACGAGGCGGGTATCCCCGTGATCGTGGTCACGAATCAGTCCGGCATCGCGCGCGGAATGCTCACCGAGAACGACCTCCGACACATACACGATGAGCTCCGGCGGCGGCTGGCCTCTCGGGGCGCGCGGCTCGACGCCATCTACTACTGCCCGCATCACCCGGAGGCCGCGGTGAAGGCCTACCGGAAGCGCTGCCGCTGCCGGAAGCCCGCCCCAGGGCTGTTTCGGAGGGCGGCGCGGGAGATGGACCTGGACCTGGCGCGCTCGTTCGCGGTCGGCGACAGCGCGCGCGACCTCGAGGCCGGAAGGCGCGCGGGGTGTCGCACGGTGCTGGTTCGCACGGGGTACGGCGCACGCACGGAGCGGGAGTGTGGAGACGGGTGTGCGGAGGCGGTGGCAGACGACCTGTCCGGGGCCGTGGATTGGATTCTGGAGCGGATCGGGCGGGCATGAAGACGACCATCCTGATCATCAACCACAACGGGCGCGCGCTGCTGGAAAAATCGGTGCCGGCGGCCGAGGCGGCCGCGCGGGCGGTGGAGGACTGCCAGGTAGCGGTGGTGGACGACGGCAGCGCGGATGACAGCGTCTCCTATCTCATCCATCACCACCCGGAGGTGAAAGTCCTCACCTATCGCCACCGCGGGTTCGGCCCCGCCTGCAACGAGGCGGTGGCCTCCATGGTGACGGAGGCGGTGGTGTTGCTGAACAGCGATGTGGTGGTCTCGGAGGATTTCCTGCCTCCGCTGCTGGAGGATCTTTCCCGAGACGAAGTGTTCGCGGTGGGGTGCAAGTTTCTCAACCCGGACGGCTCCCTCACCGACGCCCTCGGCAACCGCACCTCCGGGGAATGGAGGCGCGGCCTGCTTCATCTCCATCACGAGACGGACCCGGTGAAACTGGCGGAGACCTGCCCGCAACTCTATGCGAACGGGGGCGCGATGGCGTTTCGAAGGGAGCGCTGGAACGCGCTGGGCGGCTTCGACGACCTGTATCACCCGTTCTACTGGGAGGACGTGGACCTCGGGTACCGCGCCTGGGCGCGCGGGTGGCAGGTGTGGTACGAGCCGGCCAGCGTGGTCTACCACGACCAGGGCGGGACCATCGGCCGACTGTTCCGCAACCGGGAGATAGAGACGATCTCGGCGCGCAACGCGGTGCTGTTCACTTGGAAGAACCTGCTGGAGCCGCGTCTCTTCGGGAGGATGCTGGCCGCCCAGGCGAGGTGGACGGCGGATGATGTCCTCATCTCCGATCAGCCTCCCCGCGCCCGCGCCCTGTGGGCCGCGCTGGCGCGGGTCCACGCGGCCGCGCGGAGACGGGCGGAGGAGCAGAGGGAACGCGTGGTGCCGGACAGCACGATTCTCTCCCGCGCGAGGGGAAAGCCATGGTGACTGAGCAAGCGGAGAACCCGGAGCGCGTCCTGTTGCTCACCTTCGCCCGCCGCGGGGAAGAGGATGTAATCCGCGGCGCGCGGGCCGCGCTGCAGGAGGCGCACCCCGGGGCGACGGCCTTCGCGGTGGCGACTACGGAATCGGAACCCGCCCTGCGCGCGGCGGGCATCTCGGAGCTCGTGACGCTGGACGGATCGCGCTCCGCGTCCGCGGTGTTGCGGGAGGTCGCGGCGCGGCGTCCCACGGCGGTCGCCGTCGTGTACTCCGATAGCGCCTGGCAGGGACACCTGAAATTGGAGATCGTGGCCCTGTGGAGCCGGGCGCGGGCGATCTATCGCTGCGGCCCCGACGGAAGCCGGCAGGCAATGACCCGCGCCTCGCTGTGGGCCTCCGTGGCGGTCAAGGGATTGCAGGCCGCGCTGCGGCTGGGCGCGGGGGCGCTCGCCGCGGGGACGGCGTTCTGCTGGCTGCGGACGGCACAGGCGTTGAGCGGAGGCAATCGTGCGGATCGGGCTTGACGCGCGCACCCTGGCCGCCGAGGAGCGCAGCGGGGTGGAGCACTATGTGGTCAACCTGGCGCGCGCCCTCGCGCGCCTCGCGGACTCCCCCGAAATCATCGCCTACAGCGACCGGCCGGTCTCCGATCCCGAACTGGCCGCGCTGCTGGCGGGGCCGCCGTTCTCCGCGCGCGTCGTGCGCGCCCCCCGCGGCTGGCTCCAGGTGGCTCTCCCCCTCCATCTGCGGCGGGACCGCGTCTCCCTGGCCCATTTCCCCAGCACCGTGCTCCCCCGCCTCCTCCCCTGCCCCGCGGTGGTCACCGTCCACGACCTGGCCTGGAAACGTTTTCCGGAGACCTATGACCCGGCCGATTTGAAGATGCAGGAGGAGGCCTTGCGGTCGGCGCGCCGGGCGGCGCACGTGCTCGCGGTCTCAGAGGCGACCGCACGGGATCTCCGGGAGGAGGGGATTGCGGGGGAGCGCATTACCGTCACCCCGCTGGGCGTGTCCCCGCGCTTCTCCCCCGAAGGCCCCAGGCTCACACCCGACGCTTTCCCCGGCGCAGAGCGGCTGGCCGACGGGTACCTCCTGTCCACGGCCGGCCTGCGGCCGCGCAAGAACCTGGGGAGACTGCTCGAGGCCTACCGGCAGGTGAGGGCGCAGCTCCCCGCGCCTCCCCTGGTGCTGGCCGGCGGGATGACCGAGCACGGGCGGGAGTTGCAGGCGCGGGCCGAGCGATTGGGGATATCGGAGCACGTGCTGTTTCCGGGCTATGTGTCCGATGACGTGCTGGCCGCGCTCTACCGCGGGGCCGCCGCGTTCGCGTACCCCTCCCTCTACGAGGGATTCGGGCTGCCAGTGCTGGAGGCGATGGCCTCCGGCGTGCCCGTGCTCACCTCCAACGTCTCCGGCACCGCGGAGGTGGCGGGCGAGGCCGCGTTGCTGGTGAACCCGGAGGACAGCGAGGAGATCGCGGGCGCGCTGGCGCGGCTGCTCACAGACGATTCACTGCGGCGGGACCTGCGCGCCCGCGGACTGGCGCGCGCCCGCGAGTTCACCTGGGAGCGCACTGCGCGGGAGACGGTGGCGGTATACCGACAGGTCGCCGGAGACTAGCGATAGGCCCCCAGGCGGAGCGTAATCCTCCGCCCGCCGCGCTGGAGCTTCACCTGGGTGGGGCCGATCTCGACCACCCGGTAGCGGCCCTCGATCAGGTCCCCCTCCTTGGCCAGATACCGTTTGTCTCCCCGGCGCAGCATCGCCAGGCTGGGATCCCCCTGGATCACGCCCGCGAGCCAGAGGACGTTGGGCGGCGGACCGCTGGGCGGCTCGGCCGGAGACATGCCCAGGGGCGGCACGGTCTTGGGGAAC
>WFSF01000258.1 GCA_015486155.1 Armatimonadota bacterium | reverse complement strand
GTGCGGGGCCGCGCTGGGGGAGTTGCGGGGGATCGAGCTGGCGCACGTGTTCAAGTTGGGCACCTTCTACAGCGAGGCGCTGGGGGCCTATTTCCTGGACGAGGACGGCAAGCGCAAGCCCGTCGTGATGGGGTGCTACGGGATCGGGAGCACGCGCATGGTGGCGGCGATCGCGGAGCAGTATCACGACGAGAACGGGCTGATGTGGCCGCCGTCGGTGGCTCCGTTCGACGTGATCGTGATTCCGGTGAACCACGACGACGAGGCGCATCGCTCCCTGGCCGAGCGGATCTATGGGGACCTGACGGCGGCGGGCATGGAGGTGCTGCTGGAGGACCGGCCGGAGCGGCCGGGCGTGAAGTTCAAGGACGCGGACCTGATAGGCATCCCCGGCCAGGTGGTGGTGGGGAGGCTTGCCAAGGAAGGGAAGGTCGAGGTGAGACGCAGGGGAGGGGAGAGTACGGTGGCCGCGGCGGAGGAAGTGGCGGCGACGCTGAAGGAATTGCTGGCCTCATAAGGAGGGCCGACAGAGTGCCGGTGCAATTGGACGTGCTGGTGAAACTGCTGGCGGCGATGGTGATGGGGGGCGTCATCGGCTGGCAGCGGGAGGTGCGGGAGCGCCCGGCGGGCCTGCGCACACACGTATTGGTGTGTGTGGGTTCCTGCGTCTATACCCTGGCCTCGGTGGGATTCGGGACCGGCGCGGACCCCAGCCGGGTGGCCGCGCAGGTGGCCACCGGAATGGGTTTTCTGGGGGCCGGGACGATCATCAGGCACGGGAACGTGGTGCGGGGGCTGACGACCGCGGCCAGCCTGTGGGCGGTGGCCGCGGTGGGCATCTGCGTGGGGCTGGGAGGACCGGCCTATTGGGTGGCGGTGCTCTCCACGCTGGTGGTGTTGCTCGCGCTCACCGTGTTGCAGAGATTCGAGCGGCTGATCGGGGGGCATGGGGTTCCCGCCGCGTGCACGTTCCACCTGGGCGGCGGACCGGAGCAGATGGGGCAAATCTACGAGTGGCTGGCGGAGAGGCAGATCGGGGTGGATTCGTTTTCGGTGTCTCGCTCGGAGCCGGAGGGCGCGCACCGGTTGCAGTTGTCGCTGCGCATCCCGCCCGGCCTCGACCCCGCGGAGGTGGGCCGCGAGGTGGCGGAATTGCCCGGTTTCGCGGGATTCGAGTGCCAGTGAGGGGATAGGGTAACGCGCGCCCGCCGGAGAGGACCGCGGATTTATGGCGACGCGCTTCGCAAGCGTCGCCGGATGGATCTCCTTCACTTCGTTCAGGACAGGCCTTGCGTTATTACGGCCGAGCGCCGGAGGCACTCGGGCTCGGGAGGACAGACACGGCGGGCATACTCCGCCTGCGGCGGGACGACATATGGCTAGGCCTTTGGCCGCCATGGCGGTCGCCTGTGGCGACCTAGCCACCCGCCCTACAGTCGCCCGTACTCCTCCACCGCCTCCACGAAGGCGACGATGTTCTCCCAGGGGACCTCGGGCTCGATGACATGGGTGGGGGCGAGGAGCAGACCCTCGGGGCCGACGGTCTCGATGCGTTCCCTGACCACGCGGCGCACTTCGTCCGGGGTGCCGAAGGGAAGGGTGGTCTGGGTGCCGATGGTGCCCCAGAAGGCGAGCCGATCGCCGTACGCGCGCTTGATCTCCGCGGGATCCATGCATTCCGGCTGCACGGGGTTGAGGATGTCCACGCCGACCTCGATGAAATCGTGGATGATGGGTTCCACATTGCCGTCGGTGTGATAGAAGACGAGGAGGTCCGGCTTGACGCGCTTGGCGGCGGAGATGACGTCTGCGATCCGCGGCTTCATCCACTGCCGCCAGCACGCGGGGCTCATGATCATGCCCTGCTGCCATCCCACGTCGTCCCCCAGGCGCAACACATCCACTCCCGCCTGGGCCAGCCGCCTCGCCGACTCCACCAGCACGTGATTGAGGGTGTCGAGGAGGGCCACCGCCATGTCCGGATCGTCGTAGAAGTCCAGCAGCAACTGCTCCTGGCCGCGCAGGTACCACGCCTGCTCATAGAGCTGGCAGGGCGGCCCGGCGCAGACGGGATAGCCGGCATTGTGCCAGGCCTCCACCTCTTCGGGGAGGCGCTCCCAGCGATAGGGGGCGAGCACGTCCGGCCACGGATAGGCCGCGATCTCGCGGGGGCTGGCCGCGTTGCGCAGCGGGTGAAGGTGACGCCAGAAGTGATAGAACCGGGCCGAACGGTAGCCGATGCCCCACTCGTCTATCTCGTCAGGCGGCGGCTCCAGGTCCCGGAAGTAGTCCGAGAAATCGTGCTGCCGGCGGGTGGGCGCGATGTCCACCCCGCGGGTGTCGAGGCGGAAGTAATCGGCGACGCTGATCCCCTCGCCCACGCGCCGCGCAAATTCCTCCTGCTTGGGCTCGGTGAGGCTCAGCTCCTTGGGGATCCGGTCCGGCCGCCGGCGACGGAGCGCGGTGAGGACGCGTTCGCGGGGGGACATGGACATCGGATGCCGGGGCGCGCGTTCTACCTGGAGCCCGCGCCCCTCCGCCTCCTTCTCTTGAACTGCGGCAGGTATTTCGCATGGGCGGAGAGCAGCTCGTCGAGCATGGCCCTCGCCCCCTCGAAGTTGTCGACCAGGGGATCGTTGACGAATGCCTGGAGCGCGCACTGGTAGTCGCCGGTGACCGCGGCCTCCACGATCAGCTCCTGGTTGGATACATGCCGGTCGAGCACCGAGCGGATGGCCTCCGGGAGCGGGCCGGCGGCCAGGGGATGGACGCCCCCGGCGTCCGCGATCGCGGGCGTCTCCACCACCACGTCCAGCGGCAGGTTCTCGACCTGCCCGCGGTTGGGGAGGTTGGCCATGAACCGGTACGGGCGGTTGGTCTCCATCGCCACGATGATGGGCACTATGGGCTCATCGCCCAGCCTCAGCTCCGGCAGCCCCTTGCCTTTCGTCATCTGGAGCCACCGCTTGCGCTTCTTGGCCATGGTAGCGAAGCGGTCCTTGACGGTTACCATCTGCTCCGGTTCCATGAAGCCGTAGCGCTTGCCATAGCCGGACTCGGGGGTGAGGAAGTGGGGGAAGAACTCCGACAGGTGTCGTCCGTTCCAGACGGGCATGTAGCCGAACACGTCGAAGAGCAGGAAGGACACGATGTCCTTTCTCGGGTATCCCTCGCGGCGCCACTTGCGCCTGATCATCTCCAGTCCGTCCCGCCCCTTGATGCCCAGCTCCAGCACCCACACGCAGTGGTTGATGCCGGCCACGTTGAAGGTGAGGTCCTCGTCCCGCACCTTGAAAGTTTCCTTCACCCAGTGAAGGAAGCCGTACACCTCGTGGCAGAGCCCCAGGCAACGGATGCTGGTTTCCCTCCACACGGAGCGGGTCAGGGTGGTCATGGGGTTGGTGACGTTCAGCAGCCACGCCTCCGGGCACAGGTCCTCCATGTCCCGGGCGATGTCCACGATTACGGGGATATTGCGCAGGGCGCGGCTCATCCCGCCGGGCCCCACGGTGTCGGCGATGGTCTGGCGGGTGCCGTACTTGTCGGGAATCTCCATGTCCAGCCGCCACGCCTCCAGCCCCCCGGTGGAGATCGCCAGCACCACGTAGTCGGCCCCCTTCAGGGCCGTTCGCCGGTCGTGCTCCACCTCCACCGCGATGGAGTCTCCCGCTTTCTCCTTGAGCAGCTGCGCGATGCGGAGATTGTTCTTCGCCGCCTGCCGGCTGATATCGTGCAGCACCAGGGTGCTGTCCTTGAGCTCGGGGGTGACGATGAAATCCCGAATGATCTGCGGGCCCCAGTTGAAGCTCCCGCCGCCGATGAAGACAATTTTGCGCTTCACCATTACTGTTCACCTCTATGCCCGGGTTGGGCGGATTCAGGCGCGGGCTTCGCCGCGGCTGTGTGGAGTCCTCTCCGGAGTTGTTTGGTTGTCGCCGGGAAGAGTAATCTGGTAGAATCCATCAGGGGAAGAGGCGCAGTTCGACAGGCAAGAGGAGTCCCCCGCCCATGAAACGCACCGGCCGCAGCATCGGAATCGCTCTCTTCGCCATCGGCATCGCCGCGCTGATCGTCGTCTTCGCGCTGGCGGCGGTCGCCTTCGCGCGGGTGCCCGCGCAGATAGAGGACCCGAATCTGGTGGCCCAGCGGGGTGTGGGCGGCGTCCTCGCGGCCGCGGCGGTGAAGGCGCTCTTTCTCCTGGTGATGACCTACGCGGCCTCGCTGCTGGCCTCCAAGGGCATCGAACTCAGCCATGCCGCTGGTGACGAGGACGAGGGCGGGCAATGAGCAGGCTGCTGGTGGTGGACATCGGGAATACGGTGACCAAGGCGGGGATCTGGGAGGACTCCCGCCTGGCCGAGGTCAGCGCGGAACGCACCTCCGACCTGCGAGACCTCTCCGATGTGGACGCGTTCGCCGCCTCGCTGCTGGAATCGGAGGGGGTGGGGGAGGAAGATTTCTCGATGGCGCTCTGCGCAGTGGTGCCCCAGGCGCAGGCTCTGTGGACCCGGTGGGCGGAGGGCCTGGGGATGGAGACGATGGTGGTGACGGGAGAGACGGAGACGCCGCTCTATCTCCAGTATCGCCAACCGGAGCGCCTGGGCGCGGACCGCCTTGCGGCCGCGGTGGGCGCGGCCGCAAGGGTGCGCACTCCCGTGGTGGTGGTGAGCCTGGGGACGGCCACGGTGATCGATCTGGTGTCCGCGGATGGCAGGTATCTGGGAGGACTGATCGCGGCGGGCGTGGAGACCGGGCTGGCGGGACTGGCCGAGCGCACGGCCGGTCTGCCCCGGGTGGAGGCCGCGGGCGACGCGCCCCTGGTGGGGGCGACCACCGAGGAGTGCATGAGGTCCGGGGCGGTGCTGGGGGCCGCGGCGATGATAGAGGGGCTCGTCTCCCGCTTCGAGGGAGCCCTGGGGGAGGCCCCCGAGGTGGCGCTCACGGGGGGCCACGCGGAGCTCGTGTCCCGCGTGCTCCGCCTCCGGCACCGCGTCTTCCCACACCTGGTGCTGGAGGGGTTGGGGGTCATCTGGGAGCACAACCGGCGATGAGACCGCTGCGCATTGGAGACCTCGAAATTTCGCCCCCGATGGCGCTTGCGCCCCTCTCCGGCATCACCGACGTCTCCTTCCGCCGCCTCTGCCGGGAGCAGGGGGCCGGGCTGGTCTGCACGGGGATGGTGAGCGCGAACGCGCTCCACTACGGCAGCCAGAAGACGGGGGATCTGCTCGCCTTCGCGGAGGACGAGCATCCCGTCTCGGCCCAGGTGTTCGGGGCCGACCCCGAACTGGTGGCCGAGGCCGCGGCCGAGGCGGAGCGGCGGGGCGCGGACGTGATCGACCTCAACATGGGGTGTGCGGTGCCCAAGGTGTTGAAGGCGCGCTCCGGGGTGGCGTTGATGGCCGACCCCGCGCGCGCGGAGGCGATGGTACGCGCGGTTACGGCCGCGGTGAAGGCGCCGGTGACGGTGAAGATGAGGCGGGGATGGCGGGACCGGGGAGAGCAGGCGCCCGTCTTCGCGCGGAGGTGTGAGCGCGCGGGCGCGGCCGCCGTCATCGTCCACCCGAGATGGGCGAGGCAGCTCTTCCGCGGCGCGGCCGACTGGTCCGTGATCGCGGAGGTGAAACGGGCGGTGCGCATTCCCGTCATCGGAAGCGGGGACATCAGGGTCGGCGCGGACGCGGCGCGCATGAGAGAGCAGACCGGATGTGACGGGGTGATGATAGGGCGGGCCGCGCTGGGGAACCCGTGGATCTTTCGGGAGGCGGCGGCTGTGCTGGGGGGGGAGAGACCGCCTGCGCCGCCGAGCATCGAGGAGAGGCTACAGATGGCCGCGCGGCACGCTAGGATGGTGATCGCGGACCGGGGGGAGAAGGTTGGCGTGCGGGAGATGCGAAAGCATTTCGCGTGGTACCTGAAGGGAATGCCCGGCGCGGCCGCCCTGCGCGACCTCGCGAACCGCGCGGTGGCGCAGGAGGATTTGATGAGGGTGCTCGACCGGGCGAGGGAGGAAGCGGCGGTGTTGCGATCATGAAGCGGGTGGTCAGCGTCAGCCTGGGCTCGTCCCGGCGCGACAAGACGGCCGAGCGCGAGTTCGCCGGCGTGCGCTTTCACCTCCAGCGGGTGGGCGCGGACGGGGACGTGCGCCGCGCGGTGGAGTTGGTCGCGGAATACGACGGCAAGGTGGACGCCATCGGCCTCGGCGGCGTGGACCGCTACCTGGTGGCGGGGGGCAGGAAGTACGAGCTGCGGGACGCCGCCCGCATGGCGCGCGCCGCCACACAGACGCCCGTGGTGGACGGCGGGGGCATCAAGCAGGTGCTGGAGCCGCTGGTCATCCGGCGGCTGGTGGAGGAGGGGAGGCTGGAGGTGGCGGACAAGCGGGTGCTGATGGTGTGCAGCGTGGACCGACCCGGAATGGCGCAAGTCTTCTCCGACCTGGGGGCGCAGGTGGTGTACGGCGATCTGCTCTACGGCGCGGGGGTGCCGGTGGCCCTCACCAGCCTGCGCCAGGTGGCATTCATGGGCGGGCTGTTGCTGCCGGTGCTGCGCCGCCTGCCCATTTCCTTCCTCTACCCGACCGGCAGCCGGCAGGAGGGGGTGAAGCCGAAACATCCCAAGTGGTTCCGCTGGGCCGATATCGTCGCCGGGGATTTCCATTACATCCGCCGCTACATGCCCGGCGACATGTCCGGCAAGGTGATCGTCACCCAGACCACCCGCGCCGATGACCTGGAGCAGCTCCGCCGCCGCGGCGCGGCCAAACTCGTCACCACCACCCCGCCCATCGGGGGCGAGAGCTTCGGCACCAATCTCATGGAGGCGGTGTTCGTCGCGCTGGCGGAAAAGGCGCCGGAGGAGATGACCGAGGAGGACTACCTGCGGCTGGCCGAGGAGGTGGGCTGGCAGCCGGGGGTGACGGAGTTCTAGGGGCGGGGTTTTGACATCTGGCTCCCGTTGTGTCCTTATGTCATTAGGTCATCTTGGAGGGGAGCCGTGCGCGATGTGCATATGGGGGGTGGATGAGGTGAATGGGAGATTCGCGGATGTGGTCGGCCAGGCCGTATACGGGAGCGATAGGCGAGGTTGAAGAGAGGTGCGACGCTTGGCGGAGGCGGATCCGATGATGGCCTCCATCGCCCTGAGACATGACCTCTCCCTGGTCTTCGGGAATACGCGGCGCTTCGCGCGCGTGCCGAAGATCGAGGTCGCAAACTGGTTCGAGGAGTAAGGAGATTCTCTTGGGAGAGTTCGCTTTCATAATCCACCCGGTGAAGGGCGCGAAGGATGTGGCGCGCAAGTATCCGTTGCTGCGTGTGCTGCCGGAGGCGGTGCTGGAGCAGTTGATGAAGCGGATGTCCCCCAAGCCGGTCTCGGAGATCACGGGGGTGAGGAGCCTCACCGGCGCGGAGGCGCACGGCTGGTTCGTGGGCTGTCCGCTCAGCCCCAGGCAGTTCCTGCGCCTGCCGGAGGAATTCGTCATCGCCAAGATCGTGCGCGCCGCGGAGGTCGCGCAGGAGCTCGGCGCGAAGATCGTGGGCCTGGGGGCGATGACCTCGGTGGTGGGGGACGCAGGGATCACCATCGCCGAGAACGTGGACATCGCGGTCACCACCGGCAACTCCTACACCGTGTGGACCGCGCTGCAGGGGGCAAAGAAAGCGGCCGCGCTGATGGGCGCGGACCCGGCCCGGGCGCATGTCGCGGTGCTGGGCGCCACCGGGGCCATCGGACGGGTGTGCGTGCAGATTCTCGCCGAGGAAGTGCCCGCGGTGACCCTCATCGGGCGCAACGAGAGACGCCTGGCGGCCCTTGCTCAAGAGATAGAGGGGACAGCAGAACTCACCTGGACGACCGACGCGCACGCGGGCCTGCGGGAGGCGGACATCGTGATCGCGGTCACCTCCGCGGTGGACACCGTGGTGCCCGCGGATGCCTTGAAGCGGGGGGCGGTGGTATGCGATGTGGCGCGGCCGCGGGATGTATCCAAGGCGGTGGTGAAGAAGCGCCCGGACGTGCTGGTGATCGAGGGCGGCGCGGTGGAGGTGCCGGGGGAACCGGACTTCCACTTCGATTTCGGCTTCCCTCCGCGGACCGCCTACGCGTGCATGGCCGAGACCATGATCCTCGCCCTGGAGGAGAGGTACGAGAACTACAGTCTGGGGCGCGACTTGTCCATCGCGCGGGTGAGAGAGATCGCGAAGCTGGCCGACAAGCACGGCTTCCGCCTGGCCGGTTTCCGGAGCTTCGAGCGCCAGGTCACCGAAGAATACATCGCACGGGTGAAGAAAGCAGCCGGGAAGCTGTAGGGCGGGCACATGGCTAGAGTCTGCTTGCGGCAGACCGCTGGCTAGGCCTACGGCCGCCATGGCGGCTCGCCTTCGGCGGGCTTAGCCACATCCCGGCCCTCTGGGCTTAGGGACCTTTGCCCGCCACGCAAGCGAAGCTTGCGAGGAGTGGTTCGTTTGTGTGAAGTGGGTTGGCGGGGATGGGTATCCCCGCCCTACAGCAGCCGGCGGGCATGCGTCCCGCCGGCGGCGGGGATATACCGGAGTCTATTCCCGCCGCTGGGCGCGATTTGCAATCAGGATATATTCTCCTCTCCGCGCCAGCAGGTCGAGGGGCCCGGACTCCCGCTCCAAGCGCGGCAGGAACTTACGGTGGGTGATGAGGGCCCGCGGGTGCGGGGCGGATAAGAAGGCGATTACGCGGTCGAGGTCCTCCTCGGTCTCGCCCAGGTCCACGATGGGCCGGCCCAGGTAGAAGATGGTGGAGTTGCGCTTTGCGTAGTAGACGCCTAGGGGTTCGGAGACGGGCAAGACGCGCGCGGCGGTCAAGGCCAGCTCCTTGCGGGGTTGGGCTTCGATCTGCGCCAGCCGGGGCCGGAACCAGCCCACGTGCACCAGGCCGGCGAGGGCCATGCTCGCGGCCAGCACGGGAATCAGCGCGCGGCGCCGCGCGGCGGCGATCAGGGAGGCGATCCCGGCCCCCAGGCCGAGGCAGAGCAGCATGATCCCCGGGGCCGGTCCCGGGGTCCACGGGCCGTAGCGCGCGCTGATGCGGTCGGCGATGGCGGGGGGCATGGAGAAGGCCGCGAAGGCCAATGCCAGACAGGCGAGCGCAACCACACCCAATCCCACCCGCGCCGCGGACAGCGCCCAGCGCGGCCGCCAGCCCCTGCGCAGCGATTCGTCCAGCCAGGCTCCGAGCATCAGGGCTAGGGCGGGAAAGCCGGGGGCCAGGTAGTGGGCGAGTTTCGAGCGCGGGATGGAGAACAGCGCCACCACCGCGCCCGCCCACCAGAGCGCAAAGCGCAGGACGTGGTCCCGGGGTTGCCGGAGGGCGTGGACGACGGCCCCCGGCAGGAAGAGCGCCCACGGCCACAGGTAGATGAGCAGGTATTTGAGATTCCCCCACCAGGGCTCCCGGCGGGCCAGGGTCCCGCCCAGGTGGCCGAAGTGCTCGCCGATGAAGAAAGTGGAAAAGAACGCGGGCTGATGGCGCAGTTCGTAGACATACCAGGGAGCGGCGACGAGGAGAGTCAGCGCGGTCCCCGGCAGCAATTGCCGCCGCAGCACGCGGCCCAGTCGTCCGGCCGAGGCCAGGTAGGCGGCCAGCCCGACCAGCACCACCCCCGTGGGGACAGGGCCCTTGGCGAGCAGCGCGAGGCCGAACAGGGGGTAGGCGAGCAGAAAACGCCCGCGGCGCGCGGGGGAGGAGGCCGAGAGAAAGACGAAACACAGGGCCGGTGTCAGCAGAGCCGTAAGCAGGGAGTCGATGGAGGCGTCCCGGGCAATGTCGAGCCACATGTACGAGAGCGCGAGGAAGAGCCCGGCGAGGAATCCCGCCCGCCGAGAGAGGGTGCGGGCCCCGAACCAGTAGAGGAAGAGCACCACGAAGAGACCGCAAAAGGCGGAGGGGAGGCGGGCGGCGAATTCATTACTCCCGAAGGCGCGGAAGGAGGCGGCGATTACCCAGTAGATGAGCACGGGCTTGAGCAGGAAGGGGCGGCCGTTGAAGTAGGGGGTGCCCAGGTCGTGTCGCTCCAGCATCCCCCTCGCCCCCACCGCGTAATAGGCCTCATCGAAATCCTTGAGCGGCGCCGCTCCGAGCCGCCACAGAAACAGCAGGAGACACAGCAATGCCAACACGGCGGGAAAGAGCCATCGCTCCCAATCGCGGGACCGGGTGTTCTCTGACGCTCCGCCGCCTTCCCCGGCAACCATGAACATATCCTTCGTCTACCCCATCTACAACGAGATTGAAAACCTGCCCCGGCTGCTCCCGGAGACCGAGCGCATCGCGCAGGGCCTCTTCGACGACTACGAGGCGGTGCTGGTGGATGACGGCAGCACGGACGGAAGCGGGAGGTTCATCTCGCAACTCGCCGCCGAGAACCCGCGCGTCAAGGCCCTTCACCACGCGCGCAACCGCGGCCTGGGGGCGGCCATCCGCACCGGCCTCGCCAACGCCACCCAGGACATAGTTCTCTACATGGACTCGGATTTCCCTGTGACCGCAGAGGAGGCCAGGAAGGCGCTCGGCGCGCTCGCTCCCGACGCGGACATGCTCATCGGTTACCGCCTGGGCCGCGCGGAGGGGCCGCGGCGGGAAATCATGTCCTGGACCTACAACCGCCTCATCCGGTGGACCTTCGGCCTGCGGGTTCGGGACGTGAACTTCGCCTTCAAGGTGATGCGCCGCTCCCTGCTGGAGCGCATGAGGCTGTGCAGCGAGGGGTCGTTCATCGACGCGGAGATGCTGCTGGAGGCGCAGCGCCTCGGGGCCCGCATCCAGGAGGTGGGACTGCCCTATCATCCCCGCGTCGCCGGCGTCTCCACCGCCGCCAGCATGAAGGTGGTCTGGGGGATTCTGCGGGAATTGCGAAAATATCGCCGGGAGCGCGGCGAGGCGGCGGGAACCCGCCGGGCGGTGATCTTCAACGCGGACGACTTCGGGCTCTGCGCCGAGGTGAATCAGGGGATCGCGCGGGCCCACGACCAGGGGGTGGTGACCAGCGCCAGCCTGCTGGCCACCGGGGACGCGTTCGCGGAGGCGGTGGAGATGGCCGGCGCCCGGCCCGACCTGGACCTGGGAGTCCACCTCGCGCTCACCCAGCTCCGCCCCGCCCTGCCCCCCGAGGAGGTGCCCTCCCTGGTGGAGGAGGACGGGCGGTTCGCGCCCACCTGGAGCGCCTTCGCGGCGCGCTACCTCACCGGCCGGGTGAACCGGAGGGAGATTGAGGCCGAGTGGCGCGCGCAGATCGCGCGGGTCAAGAACGAGGGACTGCCCATCTCGCACCTGGACAGCCATCAACACCTGCACCTCTTGCCCGGCCTGCTCCCCATCGCGGCCCGCCTGGCGGCCGAGTTCGGGATCCGGGCCATGCGGTACCCGAATCAGCGTTCCCGGCAGCCCGTGGAGCGGGCCGGCGGCTCGGCGGCCCGGCGCTGGGCGGAGGGGGCTGCGCTGCGCGGGGCCTGCCGGATGGCCGCGGGCATGCTGCGCAGAAATGGACTGGTGACGCCGGACGGATTCCGCGGCTTCGCGGAGGCGGGCGCCTGGGATGCCACCGCGCTCGCCCGCACCGTGTCCACCATAGAACCGGGGGTGACGGAGATCGGGTGCCATCCGGGGATTGACGACGCCATCGCGGGGCGTTTTCCGTGGGGCTACCACTGGGAGCGGGAGCTGGCCGCGCTCACCAGCGACGAACTCGCCGCGGCGCTGCGCATCTCCGGGGCCGAGACCACCACCTATCGGGAGCTCGTCGCCGAAATGGAATGACCGGCCCGCCCGCAGGCGGACCGGTCGACTCAGCGCATGATGCGCCCGCGCGGGGCCGCTACCTGCTCAGTTGAGAGACCACCGCGCCGCGCATGGTCGCCTTCACCGGCGTGGTGTGGCCGTCGCCCAGGCTCATCGTGTACTGCACACGCACGTCTTCCTTCACGCTCCGCCCGGCGAGGTAGTCGAACCACATCGTGAGGGTGGTTTTCCCCTGCTCGCGGAGAGTCATGGCGCCGGGAGAGGGCGGCCCCATGGGCACCTCGATCTCCCAGGGCGTCGTGGTCTCGATCCTGGCGCACTCGACGCCGCCCACCGTCTCGAACCCGGTCAGAGTGGAGGTGCTGACGAGCGGGACCTTGATGTCGGGCATGACCGCCTTCGCCTCCTCGGGAGGAGCCATGCCAAGCTTCTTCATCGTGGCGAGCGGATCGACCACGGTCTTCCATTTCCAGGTCTCGCCGGGCTTCACCGGGTGATCCGGAAACATCGGCTGGGAGAAGTCCGACAGGACGGCGTCTATCATCTTGGAGAGGTTCATCGGCTTGCCGTCGGGGCCGGGCACCGGCGGGAGGGGAAGTTTCTCCAGCCCTATGACATTCACCAGCTTGCCTCGCTTGGACATCGTGGTCTCAATGGGCAGAGGCGGCAGCTTGATGAGTTTGGGCGCGCTGCCCTCCGGCCCGTAGATGCCGAGCCGCAGGTGAAAATCGGCCGCGTCCAGCTTGAAGTCGAAGGACTCGACCTGCATGCCCAGCGTCAGGTCGCCGTTGTCGGCCACGCCCTTCACGCGCTGCAACGTGGTCAGGTTTCCCTGAAGGGTGGGGGTCACGGTGAGCGCCACCCCGCTCCCCGGAGGGGCCGCCTGAATGTCCATGGCGAAGTCCACCGTGCTCACGTATTTGTTGACATCTCCCGGGTGTCCCTGGAAGGCGAGGTCAACGGCAGCGGGCGCCGCCCAGGCGACGGCCGCGGAGAGCGCGAGCAAGATGCTTACGACGACTACGCTGCGACGGAAAATCATGGTCTTACCTCCTTGCTGCGGGCGCGTAGGGGAGTATGTGCCTTGAGGTCATCCTCGGATTCGTCCCCGAAAAAGGCGGTGAGGATATCCGCTTTCGGCGCGGCGGCGACCGCGCGCACCTGTTCTCTCATCTCGTCCACCAGCTTGCGGGCCGCGTCGTGTTCCTCGAGAAGCAGGTCCAGTTGTGCCTCTTCGGCCATGAGAAACCGGATCCTTTCCCGTTTTTCGTCTCTGCATTTCCGTCCGCGGTCGCCGAGTTCCTGCCCGCCGGGGAAGGGCATGCGCCTCCCCGCGCACAATTGACGAATGGGGAGACTCTGATGACCCATCGTTCCGACCAAAGCGAACCGACTTCCTGGGAGAAGTTGTGGCGGGACCCTCAGATGCGCGAGCTGTGGGACGGGTTCCCGCCTCTGCCGCAGGTGGTGGAGATGGCTGACCGGCTGGAGGCGGGAGACAGGGTGCTCGACATCGGCTGCGGGTTGGGCCGGCACACTGTGTATCTGGCCGCCCGCGGCTTCGAGGTCATCGCCACCGACAACGCCCCCACCGCGCTGGCGGCCTGCCGGGAGAACCTGGCGAAGGCGAAACTCCGGGCCGCGGTGATGCAGGCGGACATGACCGAGTTCCCGTTCCCCGACGCACATTTCCGCGGCGTGGTCGCCTCCCACGTCATCCACCACTGCCGCCGCGCCGACCTGGAGGCGATCATCGGCTCCATCACGCAGAAACTCGCGCCCGGCGGCTACCTGGTCTGGGTGACTCCTTCGACCCGCCACTGCAACTGCGGCCGTGGGACCGAGGTCGAGCCCGGCACCTGGGTTGACCCGGAGAGCCCCGAAGGCCCCCTGCCCCACCACTACTCCACCGAGGCCGAGGTGCGGGAACTGCTCCGCGACTACGAGATCGTCTCCCTGGCGGAAGCGTTGACCCGCGTCAGCGACGCCGGCCGCCACTACCACTGGCGGGTGCTGGGGAGGAGGAGACTTCGCGATGAGTAGAGCGTTTTCCCCTGCTTCACGAACGAGAGAAAGAGTGCCGGCAGTCAGCGTAATGATCCGTAAAGGAGATGAGCGATGGGCGAGAGATATCTGTTGATCGCGCGGGAAGGGGAGAATGGCCGCACGATCCCGGAATCATCTATTTCTCAGGAGGTGCATCTACAGGAGGCATTCAAGAATCACCCGGAGCTGATT
Organism: Armatimonadota bacterium; assembly: GCA_015486155.1. Lineage (GTDB taxonomy): Bacteria > Armatimonadota > Hebobacteria > Hebobacterales > Hebobacteraceae > S016-27. Next base: position 2,249 of record WFSF01000258.1, on the reverse strand, counting down.
CCCGTCGGCGACCTGGGTCTCGGGCCATTGTTGGTTATCGGCCGTGAAACTACGGTAAAGTCCGGCGGCGCTGTTGACTTACTTTCGGTTGACCCAAAGGGACACGTAGTCGTGGCCGAGTTCAAACGCGGGCCGGAGAACTCGGACAGTCGCCGCGTCATCGCTCAGCTGCTCAAATATGCGTCACGACTGTGGGGGCTCTCATATGAGGATCTGGATGGGATGGCACAGCAGTATTTTAAGAGCAAGCGGTGTGCCGGCGCCAGGGTGCGCGGGGCGCAGAGCCTCAGCGTTGCCGCGGCGGCCTATTGGAGCAACGAAGAGGAGTTCTCCTTTGAGGACTTTCGAGAAGGCATTGTCAATACGCTGGCCGACGGTGTGCTTGACTGCATCGTGATTTCCTCCGAGATAGACGAGAATACGCTAAAGGTTATCGAGTTTCTGAATGCCACTGCGAGATTCAGGAGCTATGCCATTGAAATAGATCATTTCTCGGATGACGAGCGAAGTGTCTTCGTCCCTCGCGTTGTTGCACTTCCGTCCGGACGCAAGCGCTCGACCGTGCCGCGAGAGCGCACTACCCGCGCCAATTTCCTGGCCGCGTGTTCGGAATCGGCTAGGGGATTCTTTGCAAAACTGCTGGATTTTATGGAGACATCTTCGGGGGGCATCAGTTGGGGAACAAAGGGATTTGGCTTCGGCATTCCGGTCGGGGGAGAATGGCCGAGGATCCTCTACGGATTTCCCCGCGGCAGTGTGGGACACAACCTCGACTATGCGCAACTCGTGACGTCTGATCTGCGGAACAGGGGGGTCCCCGAGGAGGTACTCAAGGAATATGCCGGTGCGGTAGCAGGACTCTCCATTTTCAGCAGAACGGGCATCGGCAACATCACTTTCGACGTGGATGAGAAGGCCGACGAGAAAGCCGCGAACGTGCTAATCGCTGCTATGCAGCGGCTAATTACGGAGGTGGCGCAGCGGGTGTAATAGGCATCCGACCGAGAAGTCCACATAGAGAGAGCAGTTGCGCGCGGTCTTTTGCTCTCCGGCCTCGACATATAAGGTGGAGGCGGCCGGTGAGTCGCGGCGGCGAGGGCGCAAGTAGGGCGATGGCCGGTCACTCTGTGCCGGTCTGGATTCGTAGGGCGCGCATGGAGGGGGGAGGCCAGGGGGTCTGGTAGAGTTTCATGGTGGTGATTCCGCCGGAGATGTCGTCGGTGGCATAGCAGGTGAGCACTTCCTGGAGGATGTCGGTGCGCTGGGTCAGATAGGGGAAATCGGACGGGCGCAGGGCGACGTAGGAGGGTTTCACTTTCTGCAGGAAGAGGAGCAGGTTGTCGTCCGGCGAGCCGGGCGCGGAGATCGCCAGATAGCCGGCCCGGTCGATGGTCCCTCCCAGGTCTATCATCCGACGCCGGGAGTAGAAGCCTATCGCCCCCACCTCGCGGCTGGCGATGGAGGCGTCGGGAGGAAGGTGCTCGGCGGCGCGCTTTCCGATGGCCGCCTGCAGGCTGCTCACCTTCTTTACTGCCATTCCGTGCCTCTGCCAGGCAGCGCGATGGGCCGACCAGGAGGGGATGACGAGCCCGCAGACCGTCAGGGCGATGGCGACCGGAAACGCCGCGCTCGCCACCGCGGGGCGCAGGCGGAGCCGGAGCAGGCCGGCCGTGCGATGGAGCAGAAACAGCCCCGCCGCCCCCAAGATGGAGACGGCCGGCGTGAGATACGCGGCGGTGTAGACCCCGTTCGACGCGGCCGCGTTGCGCCAGATCGCGCCGGGCGCCAGCAACACCGCGAGCGGGATCAGCGCCAGCAGAAAACTTGGGTGCCGGGAACGCGGCCGCGCCGCGGACAGGAGCGCCACCGGAAGTCCCGCCGCGGCGGCGATGAGCAGCAGCGGAGAGGTGTGCCACAGCTGCGCGAGCGCGGCCGCCGCCCAAACGAATGCTCCATGCGGCCGGATGGAGAGTTCCGGCCGCTGCCACAGGCCCCCTCCCACACGCAGGTTGTAGATGAGGTAGGGGATGGCGAGCGCGGCCGCTCCCGCCGCCTCCGCCAGACCGAGGCGCGCGGTCAGGGGCAGCCCGCGCGAGGGCCTCTTCACGAGGGCCAGCAGTCCGCGGTCCAACACGATCAGGGGCAACAGCAGCACCAGCTCGGGCCGCGACAGCGCCCCCAGGCCGCAGGCCGCCACCAGTGCCGCGCGCTGCCTCCGCTCTCCACCCCATGCGCCCGCCTGCCAGTAG
>WFSF01000257.1 GCA_015486155.1 Armatimonadota bacterium | reverse complement strand
TGCCGACGGAGTTCCGGGCGCGGTTGGATGCGCTGGTTAGCGCGCGCCGGGCGAGGGTGCGGGCGGCGCCTCGCATCGCAACGGTGAGCGGCCGGTGGGCCAGTTTCTTCGTGGGCATTCAGCGCTATCTCCGCCAGCCCATCCAGATGGGCGGCGGAGATCAGTGGGGCGGCGGCGGCACCAGAAACTTCATCGATGCAGGCGTGCGGCTGGAGATCGCGCCCTGGACGGGAGACGGTAAAAACATCATCTGTGACATCAAACCGGAGGTCTCCACCCTCTCCGCCCTCGACCCGGTGACGGGACTTCCGGAGAAATCCACGCGCACCGCGGACACCATGGTCAGGGTTCAGGACGGCCAGACCATCGTCATCGGGGGGTTGCGCCAGGAGGAGGAGCGCGTGGTGCGCACCAAGGTTCCGATCCTGGGGGACCTGCCGCTGCTGGGTTCTCTGTTCCGCTCCTCCAACCGTACGAAGACCAATACCGACCTGGTCATCTTCGTGACCCCGCGCGTGCTGTCGAGCACCGGGCATCTTCCCGCGAAAGAGGAGCGGCGGCTCAAGCGGCAGTTCCTGGGGGAGCAATAGGCGAATGCGTCGCCTCTGGATCGCGATAGCCGTGTTGATCGGTCTCGGCTGGTCGAGCGGCCGGGCGGCGGCCCAGCGCGGCGCGGCCTACTGCAATGTGACCGAGATCAAATCCGAGCAGTTGAGCAACGGCGTCCGGGTGACCATACTCACGGATGGACAGATAGAGTGGGATTGGGACTGGGAACAGATGATGAAAGACGGCGCCTTGGAGCTGAAGCGGCGCCCTTGGGGCATGGACTGGGGATGGTCGCGTACCCTGCGCCGTCTGTCATTGCGGCTGAAGAACGCCCGCTCAAAGATCGGTTCCGGGTTCGTGGACATCTCCAAGTACCCGGTCAGCCATGTGGAGATCTCCGTTCCCACCTGGGCCCACGAGGGTGTGGGTTTGGAGGTGTCGGTGGTCAACTACCTCGAATGGGGAACCGGGGAGGGGGAATTGTACCGACGCCGATACCGGTTCGATATCCATACCAACGAGAGCGGAAATGGAATCATAATCACCTGGACGTCCGACCGCTTTCCTCCGTCCCCTCCTCCGGAGTCCCCCAAGGACCTGCCGACCGAATTGAAAGTGTCCAGCAGAGAAGGCAAATTGAGCGTGCATGCGGTCAACGCAAAGGTGGAGGACGTGGCCCACGCCATCTCGCGGGAATCCGGGCTGCCTGTGAGGTGCGCGGTCCAGGATGACATGCGGGTGACGACACGCCTGGAGAACATGGAGCCGGAGGCAGCGCTGAAGGCGATCGCGCTTGGGCTGGGGTTGTGCATGGGGAGGACGGACGACGGCGGGTGCGTGCTGGCGGAGGGGCTGCATAATGCCGCCGGGTACGGGGCGGCCTCACAGCGCAGGATTCCGCTTCACTATCTGCAGGCCGATGAGGCGGTTGATCTGTTGCCGAATTTCCTGTTGAGCGCTCTGCGGCCGGATTCGGAGAACAACGCGGTGGTGGCGACCGGGCCGACGTGGATGCTGGACCGGGTGGCCGCGGACCTGGCCAGACTTGATCGTCCGGCCCCTCAGGTCTCCCTGGATGTGGCGGTGGTGGAGTACACCTCGGCGGAGGTGTTGGACAGCGCGCTTCGGGCGGCGGGACTGCTGGGGACATGGGGCCTGAGCATCGACCCCTCGGCGGGGGGGATGGAACTGCTTCAACTGGGGGAGATGCCGAGCGGTTGGGAGGCCGCGTTGCGGGCGAATGAGGCGAGCGGGGCCACAAAGCTGAGGGCGAAGACAAGCATCAAGGCGAGGAACGGGGCGAAGGCGCGTATCTTCGTGGGGCAACAGCGTGACATTATCATCGAGCTGTTCGGCCAGGGGGGAGAGGCCGACGTTCTTCCGGTGGACATCGGGACTGCGCTGGAGGTGCAGCCGCTGATGGGGGGAGGGAAGGATGTGCTCTTTTATCTGCACAGTGAGACCAAGACGCAGACGGGCACAGATCCGGCCACAGGTCTGCCGGTGGTGGCGATGCGGGAGGCGGAGGGCATGGCGCGGGTGCGGGACGGGGAGACGGTGATGGTGGCCGGGTTGACCCTGGAGCAGGCGAGCCGGAGCCGCCGGGGCATTCCGTTGCTGCGGGACCTGCCCCTGATAGGGAGGTTGTTTGAGGCCCGCAGCCGATCGCGGTCGGAGACGCATCTGGCCGTGTTCGTGACGCCGCGTCTGGACCGCGGCGCGTCGGCTTTGGATGGAGAGCGGCGGAGCAACGCCGCCCGGGAGGAAGGACTGCACTATGGTTAGACGCAGGCTGCATCCGATCTGGATGACCCTGGCGCTGCTGGCCGCGGCCGCGATGGGATGCCCGCGCGCCCAGGCGCTGGTTTACTGCAACATAACGGAAGTGAAGGCCACGGAGCTGCGCAATGGGGTGCAGATTTCCGTGAAGGCCGACGGCATTCTGGAGTGGGACCGCCACGGGGGCGGAGGGCGTCGGAGCCGTGTGAGGATCAGCTTCAAAAACGCGCGCAACGCCACCGGAAAGAACTTCATAGATGTGAGCAAGTTTCCCGTGAGTTACATTCAGCTCAGCGTGCCCCAGGGGGCAAAAGAGGGGATCGGGGTGGACATGATGGTGGTGATGATGGAGCCGTCTCCGGTGGAGGTCTCCCCAAGTTCGGATCGGCAGAGCGTAATGCTCATGGTGCGCAGCAGTCGGACCCTGGAGAAGGGAGAAGGAGGATCGAATTCCGCCTCGGGGGAGGGCCCTGCGGCGAAAGAAAAGGATCTGGTGGTGAGTTTCGTCGACGGGAAGGTGACGGTCACCGCGTTGGAATGCGACCTGCACAAGCTGCTCGGGGAGATAGCGAAGAAAACGGGGGCAAATCTGGCGGTGGACGACCGAGTGAGCGGGAAGGCGAGCCTTCACCTGCGCGATCTGTCCGTGGATGATGCCCTGAATGCGATCGCGGGCGCCTATGGATTGGCCCTCAGCAAGATGGACGGCGTGTACATGTTCAGCCGAGGGGTCCCCCAGGACCTGGCCGCCTACCGGCAGAGTGGGACGGAGTCGTTTCCGCTGCGCTATACGCGGGCGCGGGCGGCGTCCGGGCTGCTGCCCACCTTTCTCTACAGTTACCTGCACGTGAACGAGGGACAGAATGCGGTGGTGGTGACCGCGCCCCAGCAGATGCTGGACAAGATCCGCGCCGACCTGCGCAAGGTGGATGTGGCGCCTCCGCAGATTCTGATCGAGATGATTGCGGTTGAGTTCACCAATACGAAGGATGCGGATCGGGTGCTCTCGATGTTGAGGGGGGATGTGAGCGGAAAGACGACGGAGTGGGGGGAGCCGGCGTATCGTGAGACGACGAACTCGCGCACCGGGGAGATAACGTACACCACCGTGGGGGAACTGCCGCGCGACTTCGAGGCTCGGCTGCGCGCGCTGGAGACGGAGCAGCGCGCCCACATCGAGGCCGCGCCCCGGATGGCGGTGATGAACGGCCACGACGCCAGCATCTTCATCGGGGTGCGCCGCTTCATCAAGGTGGAATACATCAGTTACGGCCAGAATACCGAGAAAATCCAGGGCGTGGATGTGGGGGTGAAGTTGCACGTGACTCCGCTCACCGGGGGAGGAGGAGAGATCACGCTCAACATAGATCCCGAGGACACCGAGGTCAGCAACATCTCCGAGCTCGACCCGCGGACCGGGCTGCCCGTGCTGAGCGCGCGGCGCGTGGGCACCACCGTGCGGGTGCGGGATGGAGAGACGGTGGTGCTGGGAGGATTGAACCAGACCCAGCGCGAGCGCCGGGTCACCAAGATTCCAGTGCTGGGGAACCTGCCCCTGGTGGGGAGCCTCTTCCGCAGCCGCAGCGAGACCGATGTGAACTCGGAGCTGCTGGTGTTCATCACTCCGCACGTGCTGACGGAGGAGGGAAGGCTGCCGGACGCAGAGGCCGAGAAGAAGATCCGAGAGAGGTTTCTCTCTCCTGACGGCGCGCGCTGAGGCAGACCGGGCCTGAGGTGACGGAGACGAAATGGAACAGAGCGCCGTGCGGCGCTCTGTTCCAAATTTCCGTGATTGGCATGAGGACAGCCCAGCCCGATCGGGCCTTTACTGCCTCCCGATCCAGTCCTGGGACAGGTCAGCGTCCGGCAGCGCGCTTGGCCTGCGCGACCAATTGCCGCACTCGCTGGCCGCCCTTGCGGCCGATCTTCTCGTAGAACTTGGGACCGTGTCGCTTCTTGGTGGTCTCGCCGCCCTTGCGCCCGATTTCCTTGTAGAATGACGGGCCATGGCGGGCTTTAGTCGCGCGGCCGCCCTTGCGGCCGGCCTCGCGGACCGTCATCGCTCCCTTGTCGGCCATCTAGCTGTCACCTCCCACATACTCTGGCGTTCCGGGAAACCATCGACCGTGGTGATCGCTCCCCGTACTCCTGACCTCAGCGCGCGAAACGATGCTCGGTAGAAGGTTCCTCTAATTCGGCATTATACCCACTCCTCAATAATCAAGCAACCCGTTTGCAAGAGTTTTTTACAAGAATTGTCCGGCATCCAAGCCAGGCCCCCACGGGTGTGCGATCCGCCTACAGAGCGCATTCGGCCTCCTCCCTACTTGTTCACGAGGTGGCCATTAATGGGCGAAAGTTGCACCAGGCGATACAGGGGAAGGGCAAACAGTATACCGACGACGAAGGCAGCCTGATTATGCCCCCGCGCGCATTGGGAATTGCCCCTTCCGGGGACTCAGGTGTTCTCCTGAGGAAAATCACTGACGATGTCGGAGATCGCCTGGGCCAATTCCGCCTCTTGAAGTGGCTTGGTTAGGAATCGCGCGGCGCCGGCCCGCCGCGCCGCGCCGCGCGCCTGTCGCTGGTTGTAGGCGGTGATCACCACCACCTGGGTGTCCAGCCCCGAGGTGATGGTTCGAGTGGCCGCCAGCGCGTCGCTGTCCGGGAGGCCCAGGTCCATGAAAACGACGTCCGGGCGGAGAGATTTGACGAGTTCGATGGCGGAGGATGCCTCGTGAGCAGTCCCCACCACCTCACAGCCAATGGATTCCAGCAAATGCTGAATGGATAGGAGGACCATGAACTCGTCCTCCACGATTACCGCGCGCGGCCGCCGTGAGGGACGCGCTGCTCGTTGGCGAGGTCTGTTCGGCTCGCCGTCACCGTCGCGGGCATATTGCACTTTGACACCTCCGTCAAGTGCCTCAGTGATGTGATTTCTGGGCGGCTTCCAGCCGCCTCAGCAGGCGCGACAGGTGACTGCCCGGGTCTGCCTGTTCCACCACTGTTCCCGCTGATACCTGGAGCGGCGAGTTCGTCAAGTTGAGGACGGCTCGCACTCCAGACCTGGCGAGTGTTTGGGTGAGATTATTCCGATCAACCTTTTCGTCCGCCACTACCGCCAGTGTCGCGCGGTGCTGCTTGACTTCTGTTACCATCTTTGCGATGAGTTGTATTGATGGGCCTGCCACTTTTCCGCACATGCGGGTGGGGGAGGAATCGAAGACGGCCGCCAAGCGACATCCCGCCCTCAGCAACGCCTGCCGTGCGCCGGGGCAGCTCTTCAGGATCGCTGCTCCCAGCCAGACCACCCGATGTTCGCGATCTGGGGCCAATCGCCCGCGAATGACCTCAGTCAGGTGAGCCGCAGCTGCTCACGGAAGTCGGCCCCGTGCGCGTCGGCGCCAAAACGCACGCGCAAGGGGCATTTCAGCCGGCCCCATTTCCTCCTGGGCGAGTGCTTCTGGTCGAGTGCGCACACCTCCAGGGGACGCTCGCAGCAACCGGCGATGCCCAGTCCGCGCGCACAGAGGAAGACGGGACGAGGAGACCCGCCGGGGCGAGGACCGTGCGGTGGAGCGCGTCAGTGACGGGGCTCATCCTCTCCGAAGATGGTGACGAATCGGCGGGCGTATTCCTCCTCCAGCATGGCGAAGTGCTGCTCGAAGGCGAGCAGCCAGAGCATGATAAAGGCCTGTTCCACCGGATACTCCAACGCGCGGGAGAAGAAATCGGTGACGATTTCCTCGTAGGTGCGGGGAGAGCTTCTCTCCTCGATCACATAGGGCGGCCCCTCTTTTGCATCTTGGTGGAGGCGGAGCTGCATGCGGTCGAGGAAATCGCGCACATTGGCCGGCGTCGCCCTTTCCAGGCGCTCGCCGAACTCTCGGCGCACCAACTCGCGGAACTCGGAGACACTCAGCATGGACTTGTCTGCATGGTAATTCGGGATCAATACTCCGGTTCGATCAGCCCGTAATTACCATCCTTTCTCCGGTAGAGCACGTTTACCTGTTCTGTCTCGGCGTTTCGGAAGACGTAGAAATCGTGCCCCAGGAGCTCCATCTCTTCCGCGGCCTCCTCGGGACTCATCGGCTTGATGGTGAACCGCTTGCTGCGCACCACGGCGGGGCCGGCCTCGAGGTCGTCTTCCTCTTCCTCGGCAAGTTCCTCCCAGGCCTCCCGGAGGCTCGGTGACTCCCGGTAGCGCTGGATCATGCGGCTGCGGGATTTCTTCACCCTCCGCTCCAACTTATCCGAGAGCCGGTCCAGTGCCGACGGGAAATCCTCCGCGCGTTCTTCACCGCGAATGAGCAGGCCGTTGGCGGTAATGGTTATCTCCAGGACCCGCCACTGCCGCTCCCGCGAGCAGGTGACATCCACCATCTCGATGTTGGGGAGCACTCGTTGCAGTTTGCTCAGTTTTTTCTCCACCAGGGCCTTGAGTCTGGATGGAACCTCTACACCTTTGGTTGTGACGTTTACTTGCATTTCTCTCCCTCTGTGGCGGCCGATGGGCCGCCGGTTCTCGATGCCGGTCACGGGAGCGCGGCGATCGCGCAGACCGCCTGGGCGGCGATCCCTTCCCCGCGGCCGGTGAATCCCATTCCCTCTGTAGTTTTACCCTTCACGTTGACTTGTGTTTCAGCGATTTCCATCGCTTGTGCGAGCGCGCGCCGCATGTCGGCGATGCGCGGCGCAATCCGAGGCTTCTCCGCGATGACGACGGCGTCCACGTTGACAATTCTCCAGCCCGCCTCCCGCACCATGGCCGCGGTCTGCGAGAGCAGCGAGAGGCTGCTGACGCCCTCGTAGCGGGGATCGGTGTCCGGGAAGTGGCGGCCGATGTCGCCGGCCCCGGCGGCGCCCAGCAACGCGTCGCAGATGGCGTGACAGAGCACGTCGGCGTCGGAATGGCCGAGCAACCCTGGTTCACCCTCGAATCTCACCCCGCCCAACACCAGCGTTCGCGCCTCCGTAAATCTGTGCGCATCATATCCAATACCAGTTCTCACCAGCGATCCCCTCTCTGCCGCGTGTCCGCCGGCCGAGACAATCTTCTCCGCCCGCTCCAGGTCCTCCGGGCAGGTGATCTTGAAGTTGCCGGGGTCTCCGGGGACCACGTGCACTGGAGATCCCATTTTTTCCACCAGAGAGGCGTCGTCCGTGGCGCTGATCCCCCCGGCCCGAGCGCGTGCGTGGGCCTCCTGGAGAAGGGCGCGATCGAAGACCTGCGGGGTCTGAGCGAGCCAGATCCGAGATCGGTCGAGGGTGGCGGATACCACTCCCCCGTCGCTCACTTCCTTCACGGTGTCGGCGGCCGGAACGGCCGCGATGACCGCGGAATGGCGCTCGGCCGCGCGCAGGCATCTGGTGACGAGCGAGGGCGCGAGAAAGGGCCTGGCCCCATCGTGAATGAGGACCGTGTCGCAGGAGGGCGGTACCTCGCGCAGCCCCGCCTCCACCGAATCCGCACGTTGGGCCCCTCCGGCGACGATAAACAAGGAGGCGGGGGCCGGCCGGGATAGGAAGGCCGCGCGCGCCCGCTCCACGTCCGACGCCGCCACGACCAGCACCACCCCGCTGATCTCTGGATGGGCCTGGAGCACCTCCAGGGAGTGCTGAACCAGCGGTCTGCCCCCCAGCGCGACGAATGCCTTATTCTCGGATCGGCCGAGCCGCTCTCCGCGGCCCGCCGCTGCTATCACCGCCGTGGTTGCGATGCCGCGCCTCCTCGTCAACGGCAACCGAAGACCATTACCGCGCGTCTCCTGCTCTAAGGCGCTCTCTTTCTACGGCGGGCCTGTGAAACCTCTCTGTGATTGTTCTGGCGGCCGTTGGTGCCGTTCTGAATGCCGCCGAAGATCATCTTCCCGGCGACGGTTTGGAGCACGCTGGTGACGACGATGCTCACCGTCTCTCCGATATACCCTTTGCCCTGCTCCACCACCACCATGGTGCCGTCATCCAGATAGGCCACGCCCTGCCCGGGTTCTTTGCCCTCGCGCACGATGGTGACGCTCAGCTGCTCGCCGGGAAGGACCACGGGCTTGACGGCGTTGGCGAGTTCATTGACGTTCAGCACGCGGACTCCCTGGAATTGCGCCACCTTGTTGAGGTTGAAGTCGTTGGTGACGATTGCCGCGTTCATCTCCTTCGCCAGGCGCACCAGCTGCGCGTCCACGGGCTCGCGGCGGGAACCGGAGGATGGATGGCCGTCGAGCACCTGCACCCGCAGACCCGGCTCCTTCTGCATCTGATTGAGGATATCCAGGCCCCGGCGGCCTCGATTGCGCTTGAGGCTGTCGCTGGAATCGGCGATCAGCTGGAGTTCCTCCAGCACGAATCTGGGCACCAGCAACGGCCCTTCCACGAACCCGCTCTTGGCGATGTCGGCGATGCGGCCGTCGATGATCACGTTGGTGTCCAGCAACTTGGGGGTCTGCTTCGGTTCCTCCTCTTCCTCTGGGGGAGTGTTCGCAGCCAGCCCCGGGAAGAAGAAGTAGAGTTCCTCCTTCATGCTGAGCATGATGGCCACGCACAGGTACACGCAGATGACGCCCACCACGAGCACGAGCGGGGTTCCGAACTTGGGGATTCCGCGCAGCAGTGAGGCGATGAAAGAGGTGAGACCGAGGCCGATGAAGACCCCGATGATCACCGCCACCTTCTCCCGCACAGGAATCCGCCGCAGGTCGAAAGTCACCACCTGCCGGTAGATGAGGCTCGCCAACGTGAAGCCCGCCGCCAGTCCCACGGCCGCAAAGAGTGCATAGTAGATCTTCTCGACGAAAAAAGATGGCAACGCAACGCGATAGGCCTGAATATACAGCCGGCCGGCGAGCACGGACACGATGGCGGAGAGGACGGCTACGGCGAGGCTGAAGATCAGCCCAATGCCTCTCGCAATCATCCCGTCACCTCCTTTCTGGGATGCGCAAGGTACACACCACCAATGATTAGACGCAAATATAGGGCATTCTGTTCTGAACGCCACAAGATTTTTGGAAAGAACGGGCTGTGATGGGCCTGGCGCACATGAGTATTCCCCACCCGCAGCCCGTATTCCACCGACCGGGCCTGATTGGGGCGCAGGGCTGTGGTATAGTCCCATGTGAAAATCGGGCGGGATTGCGCCCAAGGGGACTGTGGCCATGGATATCACGGAAATCATCACCAAGAAGCGGGAGGGGAGGGAACTCACGGAAGGCGAGATTCAACGGGTGGTGGAGGGTTTTACCGCAGGCGAGATCGGGGAGGGGCCGATGGCGGCCCTGCTGATGGCTGTCGTGTTCCGGGGGATGACCTCTGAGGAGACGGCCGCGCTGACCCTCTGTATGGCCCGGAGCGGGGATCGACTCGACCTGTCCGGCGTCTCCGGCCTCAAGGTGGACAAGCACTCGACCGGCGGGGTGGGGGACAAGACCACGCTGGTGGCGGCGCCCCTGGCCGCGGCCGCGGGGGTGCGGGTGCCGAAGATGTCGGGCCGGGCCCTGGGGCACACGGGAGGCACCATCGAGAAGCTGGAGGCGATCCCCGGATTGACCACCGCGCTCGATCCAGACCGGTTCCGGTCTCAGGTGGAGAAGATCGGCCTGGCGATCGCGGCCCAGACGGAGAGCATGGTGCCGGCCGACAAGAAGATATACGCGCTCCGCGATGCTACGGCCACCGTGGAGAGCATCCCCCTCATCGCTTCCTCGATAATGAGCAAGAAACTGGCGGTGGGGGCGGATGCGCTGGTGCTGGACGTGAAGGTGGGGGAGGGCGCTTTCATGCGCGACCTGGAGGGGGCGCGGTCCCTGGCGAAGACGATGGTGGAGATCGGCGCCCGCGCCGGTCGCAGGGTGGTGGCGGCGATCACCCGTATGGATCAGCCGCTCGGAGCCGCGGTGGGGGACGCGGCGGAACTCGCCGAGGCGGTGAAGACGCTGGCCGGGGAAGGCCCCCCCGATCTGGTGGAATTGGCGGAGACGCTGGCGGGACACATGTTGGCCCTCGGCGGGGCGGCCGAGGACGCGGAGCAGGGGAGGGCGCGCGCTCACGCGGCCCTGACCTCCGGCGCAGGGCGGGCCAAGTTGATGGAGATGGTGTCCGCCCAGGGGGGAGATAGGGGCGCGCTGGAGTCCCCGGAGAGGCTGCTCGCGGGGGCCGTCGCCTCACCCGTGGAGTTGGACGAAGACGTATTCGTATCCGATATCGACGCGCGGGAGATAGGTCTCGCGGTGAGGCAATTGAAGGAGGCGGCAGGTGAGGAGAAACATTTGTGCGGAGTGCTGCTTCACAAGAAGATTGGGGACTGGCTGGATGGAACACCGGTCGCCACCGTGCTCTCGCCCCCGATGGCCGAGGATGTCATCTGGGATGTCGTGCAGAGAGTAAGGGGAGCCTATGAGATGCGGGAGGAACGCCCCACGCGGTCGCCGCTGATTGTGGAGACCGTCACCGCGTGAAGGCCTGCGCGCGGCCTCCCGGCGTGTCCTAGCAGCGCGGAGGCTTTGGGCGGGCCGGGCTGAGCATGAGGGGGCGGCCGCGGAAATCGACGCCGTCGAGGTCGGCGAGAGCGGCCCGCGCATGTTCCTCCCTGGCGAATTCCACGAATCCATAACCGCGGGAACGCCCGGTGAATCTGTCTTGGATGACCCGCACGTCCACAAGGGGCCCGTATCGGGAAAACAAGGAGATGAGGTCATCCTCGGTGGCGCGCCAGGGAAGATTCCCGACATAGACCGTGTACACGCGGCCTTTCGCCGCGGATTCGTGATCTGTCACCACTGTCTCCTCCGCCAGGGCCAAATGCCCCAGGTATTTCGCCCTTTTGGCGGAGGCCTCCGGATGGGAATCTCAGGCCCCCCTCGAGGAGATCAGATAGCACACGGTCTCACAAACACCGGCCGGTCAGCAGGGCGCCAGGTTATATACAGAATCCAATTACCGAGTTTCGTCTTTGTTGTCTAGCGCGAACGTGGGTATTTTGTCCGGATAACGCGCACGAATTGTCGGCAAGCGGAGTGCCGAAAGGGATGGCGCAAGACGCGCCGACCCGCCTGGTCTGCTGCATCCGCGTGTGAAACGCCGCCCCGGATGCTCAGCAAGCTCCGGCTCCCAACATCAGAAACGGATTTGCGCCGACACCTCAGAGGGTGCTCAACGAACTCTTACGCTGGTGGCCTTGAGCCCCTTGGGGCCGCTGGCCACCTCCAGCTCGACTTCCTGCCCCTCGTACAGGGTTCGCCGGCCGGGCACAGAAGAGACGATCGCGGAATAATGCACGAAGACGTCTCCCTGTTCGGTTTCGATGAATCCCCAACCCTTGGAATCATCGAACCACTTCACCTTGCCAACCGTCACTGCGAGCTCCTTTCTGCGACAGGGAGGCGAGCGGCCCTCCCCCTGCCCCGCGGGCTCCGAGAGCCCTCGGGGCTCGACCCCCGGCTCTGAGCAACGCCCGAAAAACCGGGGGAACGGGTCTGAACGTCACCGGCAGAAGCTCGACAGCGCCATTGCGGCCGAAGGCATACAGCCCCTTCTTACTGACCAACCTTCCCGCCACGCTCAGACTCGTCGCAGTTGTCCTGTTGCGGCGGTCTGGCTCCCCGCCGACAGATACAACTTGGCGGGAAAAAGTTAGCACCAAATTAGCGATATGTCAACCTCTGCGCAACGACGGACCATCCAATGCAATGGGGGCGAGCCGCGCCGCGGCCGGGCGCGCGGTGGCGTCAATTCCGCCCAGACGCTCCAGAAGGCGGCTACAGGGCGCTGTGAATTAGTAGCGCTCCAGTATCCGCCAGACGCTTTCCCGAATGATGTTGGGAAACTTGGTCCGCTTTTTCGCGTCCTCGGGACGCTCGAACTCCGTCTCCGGGTCGGACATGTGCCAGAGCGAGATGCCCACGAATTCCGGGCGCTCCCGGTACGGGGCGATCGCCTCCAGCGCCGCCTCCACATATTCCTCCTGCTTGACCCCGGTCTCCTCTCGGGGAGACCCGCCTCCGGCGATGTACTCGAACTCGCCCCAGGAGGCCGCGGCCGGGATTCCGATCATGTAATGCCCCTTCGTTTTATGCGCTACCCGCTGGAAAAGTGCGAGCGCGCGTTTCATGGCCGTGCGATACTTGTCCAGGGGAGCCCCCTCGCCGGCGATGTCGTAGCCGGACATCACCACGATGTCACAGGACTCGAAAATCTCGGTCAGCAGTTTCTCGCTCCTCGGTCCCACGAACATGGTGCAGAACTTGCCGCCTGCGTTCAGCATCCCGCGGAGCTGACGGTAGAAGGGGAGGTGGCTTGGATGGAAGGGTTCGATGTCGATCTGCACGCCCGCGGCCTCCGGGTCCGCCAGAATGCGGTCGGCCACCTTGCGGGCGGCGCGCCCGTATTCCTCCTCCGTCCAATCGTCGAACTCCCCGTGATCGGAGCGGCCGTCCACGATCGGCATGATGAGGATGTCCGCGGGGAGGGTTTCCGCGTAATGGTGGGGGATGTCGGTGCTGTAGTGAAGGACCATTTCGTGTCCCTTACCCGGGAAGTCCACCGCGCCCGCATAGGGGAAGAAGTACCGGAAACGCATGTCCGGTTTGGCGCGCTGGTTGAATTCTCGCACCTGTTTTGCGATTCCCTCCCGGTACTGATAGACCCAGGTGGACAGGCCCCGGGGAAGGGAAGGGACCTGTCGGGATTCCGATTGCTGTTTCGTCATCTCTCTCTCCGTTTTACACATGCTTTCTTCCGCTGTCATCCTGTCCGGTGGCGCCGAGGCGCGGGGGGCGGCACAGACGCGCGGCGAACACTGAGATATAACCATCGCCACAAGCGCGAGGATAAGCGTCAACGCCGGCCCGGGCGACCCTCGCCAGTCTGCAGTCGTCTTCATGCGCGCTTTCCCTGCAAAGTTGGGAATCCCTGTCGTCACGTCACCGTGTCTCCTTCCTCACCTCGGGGTTGAGAAGCGCGGATGGGTCGGGCCGGCCGCCTTCGAGTACGGTGAGCACGTTCTGGGCGGCGCCGAGGCCCATGTTGCGATAGGAGGAGGTGGAAATGCCCGCGACGTGATTGCTGAGCACCACGTTGTCGAGGGAGAAAAGCGGGTTGTCGGGCGCGGGCGGCTCGGTCTCGAAGGTGTCCAGCGCGGCCCCTGCGATGACGCCCTCCCGGAGCGCGGCGATGAGCGCCTTCTCGTCCATGACGGCTCCTCGGGCCGTGTTTATCACCCAGGAATCCGGGCCCATGAGGGCGAGTTCCCTGTGACCGATCATTCCCCTCGTCTTGGGCGTGAGGGGGCAGTGAATACTGACGATATCGGCCTGTGACAGCAGCTCGGCGAGCGTATGGACCAGAGTGATGTTCCCGGGAATCGAATCGGCCCCCACCGCCGGGTCGTAGGCGAGGAGGTTCATCCGCAGCGGGGCCGCCAGTTCCGCGACCCGCCGCCCGATTCGGCCGAGCCCGATCAACCCCAGCGTCTTGCCCGCCAGTTCCTGGCCTGCATAGTCCCTCTTGTCCCACTTGCCTTCCCTCACGCGGCGGTCCTGGTGGGGGATGCGGCGCGCCAGGGCGAACATGAGGGCGAGGGTGTGCTCGGCCACGGAGTTGAAGTTCGCGGTGGGCGTGTTCATCACCGGGATGCCCAGTTCGGTCGCGGCGTCGAGGGCGATATTGTCCACTCCGACCCCGTGTTTGCACACCACTCGCAGGGAGGGTGAGGCCGAGAGCACGGCGCGGTCCACCTGGCCCTTGCGGACGATGAGGGCGTGGGGGGAGAAGTCGCGCACGCGCGCGGCGAGCTCGTCCAACTCCTCGCCGTTCTTTCCGTACACGCAGAGCACCCGGCAGCCGCGGGAGGAGAGCATTCTTCTCGCCTCCTCCGCGAGGTCCGGCCCGGTTACCAGCACGCGAAAGCGGGATTCCGTCTCTGCGGGCATCGGCTATTTCTTCCCCCGGATCGCGTTGATGCGGTCCCGCCAGAAGGCGTGCAGGGTCATCAGGTCGGAGCCCATCTCCAGCATGGTGACCCCGCGCTCCCGGTAACGCCGTATCGTCTCCGGGTCGGCGCCCACTCCGTACATCACCTGTTTTCCGTGCTTTTGCGCCGCGGCGATGATGCGGTCCAGCGCGGCCTGCACGTCGGGGTGGTCTCGCATGGGTTTGCGCAGCCCCAGGGACATGGAGTAGTCGGCCGGGCCGAAGAAGAGGAAATCGAGCCCCTCGACCGACGCGATCTCGTCCAGGTTGTCCATCGCCTTCACGCCCTCGATCATCACGCCGACCATGGGCTCCCGGTCGCTCCACTCCACCCACGGGGCCCCCGCCCGGCTTCCCCATCCTCCGGATCGACATTGACCGGAGTAGCCGCGGATCCCGCGCGGGGGGAACTTCGCGCTCTTGACCGCCGCCACCGCCTCCTCCACGGTGCACACATCAGGCACCACCACACCGGCCGCGCCGAGCTCCAGCGCCTTGCGCACCAGATAGGGGTTGTCCCTGTCCACCCGCACGATGCAGGAGAGCCCCGTCACATCGCCCGCGCGGATGAGGTTCTCGAGCGAGGAGTCCTGCCGCCAGGCGTGCTCGCAGTCGATGCGCACGAAGTCGAGCCCGGCGAAGCCGGCCGTCTCGACCGTATTCGGGCTCCAGGAGTAGACGACGCTTCCGAGCGCGGCCTCGCCGGCGGTCAATTTCGCCCTGAGGGCGTTGGGGGGGTGTTCCATTGAGGGGCTCTCCATATGCCGAAAAGGTCTCTCGGGCCGTTCTCGGCCGGCGCGCCTCGATCACCTTCCGGCTTCAAATGTGTTTACGGCGTCCATTGTAGCACACGCGGACGCTAATGAGACCGAGAGGCGGTCCACGGCTCAGAGGGAGGAGAGGCCTTTATCCCGTCGGCGGTACAGGGCGGTGAGTTCTCGGAGGAACTCGTGATAGGGATAATCCGGGGAGTCGGCCTCGAGGCCGAGCGCGCGCATGAGCGGGAGCGCGATCTCCCGGGCGAGTTGATCCCTGGCCGCCTCGGGGAGGTCTTCCTGGCGCGCCAGAAAACGGTCCGCCACGAGGATCTGTTCGCGGGTGAGGGCGTGTAGATTCAAGAGCCCGGGATCTCCGAGCAGGGGAAAATCCTCGGGCGGCGCGGCGGCGTCCGGCTCCGCCTGGGGAACCGGCGGATCGTCCACCACCACGATGGTGCCGGCCGCGTAGTCCCCAAGCCGCTTGGAGTCCCGGCTGAGAAACATGGTCACCGCGCCCACCCCGTAGCCTCCAGGGAGGAAGTCCACATAGCGCATGATGTTGCGGACGAAGGCGGCCCGAAAGTCGATGGGGTGCCCGGAGTCCCGGATCACGCGGATGTGGGCGAGTTTCTTTCCGGGCGTGCGGCCGCTCCAGAGCGTCTCCCAGAAGATGAAGTATCCCCAGAATACCGCGAACACCGCGATTATCGCCGCGGCGACGGCCCAGTCCGAGGCCATCCATTCCAGCCATGAGATAGTGTCCCCGACAAGAGGAAGAATCCCCTCGAGGACCAGGACCACTGCGGCCACGATCAGGACGTGGAGGAAGGTATCCACCAGCACCGCGGCGAATCGAGTCCCGATGCCGGCCAAGCGGTAGGTGACGGCGACCTGCTCCGGCGTGATTACGGTTTTCGTGTCATCGAAAGTCATGTGAATGCCCGCCTGATGAGATGGTCTCATGTTGAGGCTCGCCAGTCAAGCCGTGAATAGGCAAGAGGACGATTCGGGCGATTATCTCGCGCGCCTGGACGAGTTGCTGGCGCGGAGCGGGACGAACCTGCGCGGGCTCACGGACGAGGAGTTGCTGGAGTTCGGGCGGCTCTACCGGAGGGCGGCCGCGGCCCTTTCCTATGCCCGGGCGCACGGCGTGAGCGCGGCCGAGACGGAGCGGCTGAATGCGGTCGTGGGGCGCGCCTATGCGCTGTTATACGTGTCCGAGCGGGCGGGATTGACGGGGGTGAGGCGTTTCTTCCGGTACGAGCTCCCACGGACCATACGCCGCCACGCCCGGGTGATCGCGGCCTGTGCGGGGGTATTCCTTTTCTTCGCGCTCCTGGGCGCCGTGCTGACCGCATTGCGGCCGGATCTCCTCGCCGCGGTGGCGCCGGAGGCGGCGGACGCGATCGACCAGATCTCTCAGCGTCATGCGGGCGGCAAAGTCTGGCTGGACGAGTCGCTGCGCCCCCTGGTCTCCTCGTTCGTGATGACCAACAATATCCAGGTATCCTTCCTGGCCTTTTCCACCGGCATCCTGCTGGGCCTGGGGACACTGCTGGTGCTCGCCTACAACGGATTCATCCTGGGCGTGATCGCGGCCGGAGTGAGCGCGACTCCGTCGGGCGTGTACTTCTGGAGTTTCGTCGCGCCCCATGGGGTGATAGAGCTGCCCTCGATCATCATCTCCGGGGCGGCCGGATTGCTGCTGGGGTTGGCCATCGTCGATCCCGGCGAACACTCGCGGCTCGACGCGCTTCGGCTGGCCGGCCGGCAGGCCGGGGTGATCATGCTGGGGGTGGTGGTGTTTCTCGTGGCGGCGGGCGTCGTGGAGGGATTTTTCTCTCCCTCCTCCGCGCCGGTTCCCCTGAAGTTTGCGGTGGCGGCCTGCCTGGGGGGATTGTTCCTGTACTATCTGGCGGGCGCGGGCCGGCGGGACGAGAGGTCCGCGTCAGGCGGGGCTAGAGGCGGGCGCGCGCCTTGATCTCCAGGTAGTGGTTGAGCAGCGCGGGCGATAGGTTTTCCGGGCTGGCGTCAAAGGCCGCCGCGCCCCGCTGCCGGAGCGCGGCGAGCGCCCTCCGGCGGTCCCGGAGCAACTCGCAGGCCACCGTCCTCTCGTACAGGTCGCGCGGCTCCTCCGGCGTCCGTTCGGCCAGTTTGTACAGCTCATAGTCGCTGAGCGCGGCGCAGAGCACCACGTGCCGCCTGGTGAGCAGCCCGATGTGCCGCCTCATGCGGGCCGAGGAATCGGGGTCGGTCACATCGGTGAGCAGCACCACCAGGGCGCGCTTGCGCAGCCTGACCGCCGCCTCCAGAAAACATGCCGCGTAGTCGCTTTCCACCCGCTCCGGCTGCAATCCATAGAGGGCCTCCAGCACCGCCCGGAACTGGCTCTTGCGCGGCGGCGCGAAGAGAATCGGCTTGGCCGAGAAGGCGAACACCCCCACCCAATCGCCGTGGCAGGAGGCGACGTGGGCCAGCAAGGTCGCCGCGTTCACCGCATGATCGGCCTTGGTCATTCCCTCCAGTTCGCTGAGCATCACCCGCCCCAGATCCAGGCAGATGACGATGTGTTGGCTCTTCTCGATGTCGTACTCGCGGGTGATGGGGTAGGCGCGGCGGGCGGTGGCCTTCCAGTCGATCCGGCGCAGCTCGTCCCCCGGCACCCAGGCGCGGAGCGATTCGAATTCCAGGCCCATGCTCCGCAACCGGGTGGGGTGAACCCCGATCTCCGTGAGGCGGTGCTTCTGCGCCTGCAACTGGTAGGAGCGGAGGCGCTTGAGGTTCGGATAGACCTTCACCGGCTGCGGGATGTCGAAGCGAAGCTGGCGCGCCAGCAGCCCCATCCTGGTTTTCAGCCGCACCTCGCACCGGCCGAATCGATAGGCGCCCCGGCGCCGCGGGATGACGGAGTAGGTGACCGTCCGCTCGTCACCCGCCGGGAGCTCGACGGGCAGACGCAGCCCGGCCGCCTCGAAATCGAGGGGCGGTTCGTCCCGCACCACGCCCAGAAAATCCTCCGCGCTGCGGTTGCGGAGCGCGATCTGAATGGAGTTCCGCGCCCCTATGGAGAGCGCCGGGTCCAGCACCCGCCGCGCGGTCACCGAACGCGCCGCCCGCAGCGACCGCGCGTCGGCGATCACCGCGGCCAGCAAGGCGGCCCCCCAGAGGGCGGCCGCCGCGTAGAAGGCGGAGGTGAGCGCGGCCAGCGCGACCCATACCGCCCCCGCCATCACCGCGTAGCCGACCCGCGGGGCGAGCAGCCACGAGATGTTGTCCGGGGATCGCTCTGCTTGTTCCTCAGCGGGGGACGGGGACGGAAGAGATGACACTTTCCAGCAGCCTTTCGACCGTTAGGCCCTCTGTCTCGGCCTCCGGTCGCAGGATGATCCGATGGCGGATGACCGGAGCCGTCATCGTCTGCACGTCCTCCGGGATCACGAAATCCCGGCCCTCTGCGGCGGCGACGATCTGGGCGCACTGCATGAGGTGGACGGCGGCGCGCGGGCTGGCTCCCAGCACGGTATGCGGCGATTCGCGCGTCTGCCGCGTCAGCTCCACCACGTAGGAGAGCACGTCATCCCGCACCGTCATGCGCGCCAACTCGCCGCGCGCCTGCGCGAGTTCAGGCTCTCCGATCACGGGGCCGACGCCGGCCGCCTCCAGGTCCTGGGGGTCTTTTCCCTCCAGGTAAAGCCGTAGGATGCTCTGCTCCACCTCCGGCGTCGGGTAGCCCACATCCACCTTCATCAGAAAGCGGTCGAGCTGCGCCTCCGGCAGGGGATAGGTGCCCTCGTACTCGATGGGGTTTTGCGTGGCCGCCACGAAGAACATCTCCGGCAGCGGGTGGTCCACCCCGTCAATGGTGACCTGCCGCTCCTGCATCGCCTGGAGCAGGGCGGACTGGGTTTTCGGGGGGGTGCGGTTGATCTCGTCTACCAGCAGCACATTGGTGAAGACCGGCCCCTTGACTAGCCGGAAGGTGCGCTGCTGCATATCGAACACATTGGTCCCGGTGATGTCCGCGGGCATCAGGTCGGGGGTGCATTGCACCCTGCGGAAGTCTCCGCCGATGCACCGCGCCAGCGCGCGCACCATCAGCGTCTTGGCGACCCCGGGAACCCCCTCCAGGAGCACGTGTCCCCCGGCGAGCACCGCGGTCAGAAGGTGGACGATCACCTCCTCCTGCCCCAGCACCACCTTTCCCACCTCGGACTTGATTCGCTGCGCTATCTCTTGGATGGTCATCTGTTGGGCCTCATAGTTGGATTTGTCTGGCCGCGGCCACGGCTTCGTCCCATCGGCGAAGGAGATCCAGTGCCCTGGGCTCCGTGAGCCGGCGGCCCGCGAGCTCCCTCCTCAGGTCGGAGAGCGCCTGGGAAAGACGCTCGGCCGCGCGCGGATTGGTGCGCCTCAGGGCCGCGACTATCGCTTCATCGTTCGCATCCCGCTCCAGCCCCAGCTCCACCCGCAGGCGTTCGAGAGATGTGTCCACGGCGGTCTGCACCGCCAGCCTGGTGGCGCCTCCCCGGCGCAGGACGGTGGTCATGGTCCCCAGGAATTCACTCCTCGGGCGTCCGCCGCGGCTCAGGGGAACCACCGGCCCCAGTCGCCGGCTCCGCGCGAGGGCGACGAGCAGCAGCCCCATCACGAGCAGCCCGATCGCCGCCTTCACCGGGCGGGGCGTGAGCGCCCAGGCCGCGCTTTCCGTATATCCGTGGTGGTACTCGTCGAAGTACACCGGCCCCGCCTTCGGCGGCCCGATGGCGTGGAGCGCGAACTCGAAATTGTCCCCCTTCGCAATCCCCTCGTTGGACAGGCTCCACGCGCTGGACAAAAGCACGATATCCCCCTTTCCCACGCGGGCATAGGAGGCCACGACGCCATAGTCATCTCCCGCCACCGGAGCCGCCCGGCGGAGAGCCTTTTCGAGCTTATCGTCCCCGGGCGCGAGACCAGTCGGGAAGGAGGTGTCATCACTCTTCTCCTCGGCCTCCTCAGGGATCTTGTCGGGAGGGGGAATGCGATAGGAGGATCTGATGGCCAGCCGCTCCGCCCCCTCCAGGAGATAGGTGGGCTGCGCGGGCCGGGCCTCCGACCACTCGGGACCCAGAAAGACCCATTCCAGGTCGGTTTCGGGGGGGGCCTCGCTCTCCGTTTCCATCATTCCGGGCGGATAGTTGCAGAGCACCAGCCGGTGACCGGCCGCGACCCAGCGATACAGGTCCTTTTCCTCCCGCGAGGAGAGCACCGGCGGCCGGAAGGGGTCCACGACGAAGAGCGTGCCCTCGGAGGGTAGGTTTGCCCCCGTCAGCGGACGCCGCAGCCGTCCGGTTCGGTAACCCAGCCTCTGCAGGGCGAGATACAGGCCGCGGAGCCCGGTGGGCGAACTGCTGTAGGTGGTGTGGTTCGGCAGCGTGGGGCGGGAGGAGGGAGATTGTTCGGCCCCGCCGAGCAGGGCCGCGAGGCCGAGGGCCAGCGCGGTCAATCCGATGATCCACCAGACTTCTCGCGGGACTCTGCTCACTCTGCGCCCGCCTCCAGCTTGCGCCATTCATCCCGGGCCGCGGCGTATTCCTCCGGCCCCACGGGACGGCCTCCATACCATGCGGGGACGAAAACGCGATTCAACGCCGCCAGCGCCTCCGCCTCGTCCGCGTGTCCCTGTCTGCGCAGGCGGAGGATGACCTGTCCATCGGTGGCCGACCTCTCGAATCTCGCCAGGCCGAGTTCGTCCAGGCGCATCAGCGCGGCCATGTGCAGGGCCCGCAGCGCGGAGAGATAGTCGCCCGCGGCCAGCGCTGCCTCCGCCTCCGAAAGCCATTCCCGGCAGGTTTTCTTTCGTTCCAGCCTGGGGGGCCTGACGCGCGGGCCGCGGAGATAGGGCCGCCGGCGGGGGAGAAGCCCCAGCAGGCGCACCAGGAGATAGAGCGCGCCCAGGCCGAGGATGATTACGATGCCCCAGGCGATGGCGCGCGCTATCTTTTCCAGTTTTCCATAGTCGAACTTCTCCAAGTCGAAATTGGGGAACCTGTCGGCCAGCCATCGGAGCAGTTTCATCGTCTCCCGGTAGATCCAGATACGGATTCGGTTGGCGAGGCTGGGCCGGAATTGCTTGTGCTTGAGCACCTGCGCGAGCGCCGCGTCGGCCTGGGGAGGGATCGGGCTGCGCGGGGCCGCGAGGGCTTGATGCAGGTTGTTCAGCACCTCGCGCGCGGCGTCGATTCCCTCGGTTCCTCTCGCGGCCAGCGCCTCCAGCGACTTGCGCAATTTGCGATTGTCGAGGCGCATGGGAGGGCGGCCGGGCGCGCGGATCTCCACCCTCTCTGGGATAAGCGCGAGGGCGCGCCGGGCGCGTTCTTGCTGGTGTTTGCGGGCGGCGGCCGCCTGGCCCAGTTGCTCGGCGGCCTGCGCGATCACGTGTGCGTATTCGGTCGGCGTGAGCACCTCGGCCCGGGCGGCGGCGCTCCCGAGGAGAAGTAGTGCTGTCAACAGCCAGAGGGTCTGCTTTCTCACATCTGATCCGTGGTTTCTCCGGGTGGAGAAGGTGGCTCCG
>WFSF01000256.1 GCA_015486155.1 Armatimonadota bacterium | reverse complement strand
CTCCTATCCCCTCCGCGTTTGGCGCAAACCTCTCACCTCGCCCACTGCCTCCACCCGCCCGCGGCGCAACAGGGCTCCTCTGCCGGCCAGGCGGGTGGCTTGATCGAGATCCTGTGTGACCACGATCACGGTGACGCGGCCGGAGGCGGTCAGCTTCGTGATGACCGCCTCCGCGCGCGCCTCGTTGTCCGGGTCCAGGTGGCTGGTCACTTCGTCCAGGAGCAACACCTCGGGTTCGACCGCGAGCGCCCGGGCGAGGTTCACGAGCTGGGCCTCGCCCCCGGACAGGGTGCGGGCGGCGCGGTCCGCCAGGGACGAAAGCCCGACCATTTCCAGGGCGCGATGAGCGCGCTCCCTCGCTTCGCGCCTGGACGCCCCCCTCACTCTCATGCCATAGGCGACATTCGTCAGCACGGAGGTGCTGAACAGGAAGGGCCGCTGCATCACCATCACGATTCTTCTCCGCAACGCCAGGTCCGCGGGGGTTCGGGCCCCGCTCACGAGGGCGACCACCTCCCCGGCCGTGGGACGTTCGAGGAAGGCGAGCAGACGGAGCAGGGTGCTCTTTCCCGCGCCGTTGTGGCCGACGATGGCGAAACTTTCCCCGGCCGCGATCTCCAGGTCGATGCCCTGGAGCACCGGCTTCCCCTGATAGCGATGAGATATGTTGTCGGCGCGGAGCGCGATCACGCTCTTCCTCCCCTGCCCATCTGAATGAAGGAGAGCCCCAGATTGACGGCCAGCGAGGTGAGCAGGAGGACGATGCCCAGCGCGATGGCGAGAGCGAAGTCCCCCTTGCCCGTCTCCAGCACGATGGCGGTGGTCATCACCCGCGTGTAGCCGGCGATGTTCCCTCCCACGATCATCACCGATCCGACCTCGGAGATCACCGCTCCGAATCCGGAAATCACCGCGGCCCCCATTGCGAACCGCGCCTCCGCCAGCAGCGCCATCGTCGCCTGGCGATCGGTCGCGCCCAGGGAGAGGGCGGTCAAGCGCGCCGCCGGATCGGCCCCCGCCACCGCGGAGAAGGTGAGCGCGCCGATCACCGGCGCGGCGAGAATGGTCTGCGCGATGATCATCGCGGAGGGGGTGAAGAGGAGATGCATGAACCCCAGCGGTCCGTTGCGGGACAGCACGAGGTAGACGAAGAGCCCCACCACGACGGGGGGCAGGCCGACGCCCATGTTCAGCAGGGAGGCAGCCAATCTTCGCCCGGGGAAGCGGCGCAGGCCCACCAGAATGCCTATGGGGACACCTATCGCGGACCCGATCACGACGCTCACCCCGGAGACCAGCAGGGAACGGGCCAGGATCTCCCATACGTGTTGCTCCCCGCCGGCGAGCAGGCGGAAGGCGTCCAGGCTGCCTCGAAGTATCTCCTGCAATGTCGCTACCGCGGCCCGGGGGCCGGCTTGGGCCTGGGAAGCACCGTAAACAGCGGCTCCTTGAATTTCCGCTTGCCGAACTCCCGGATGATCCGCCGCGCCTGTTTCGAGAAGAGGTAATCGGAGAATGCTTCCGCCAGCGCGACCGCCACGCCCGGGTGTTTCTTCGGGTTCACCACGATCACGCTGTAGGTGTTGCGGAGCAACGGGTCGCCCTCCAGCAAGATCTTCAGCGCCAGTTTCTCTCTCCACACCAGGAAGGTCGCCCGGTCACTGAGGGTGTACGCGCCGCGCTCGCTCGCCAGGCGCAGCGTGGCCGCCATTCCCGCTCCCCCCTCCAGGTACCAGGCGCCCCCGGGCGAGATGCCCGCCGCTTTCCATATTCCAAGTTCCTTCACGTGGGTGCCGGAGCGGTCGCCGCGCGATACGAACGGACTTTTCGTGTCTGCAATGGCTCGGAAGGCATCCACGACGCTCTTTCTTCCGCGCACCCGCGCCGGGTCATCCGCGGGGCCCACCAGCACGAAGGTGTTGTACATGAAGGAGCGGCGATGCACCCCATGCCCTTCTTTCACGAACGCGCGCTCCAGGTCCGGCGCATGCACCAGGAGCACGTCCGCGTCCCCCCTCCGGCCGAGCTCCAGCGCCTGGCCCGTGCCCACCGCCAGCACCTTCACCTTCACCCCCGCCTGCTTTTCGAACGGCGGAAGCAGCACCTCCAGCAACCCGCTGTCCTGCACGCTGGTGGTGGTGGCCAGCACGAGTGCGGCGCGGGAATCCGCGGCGGCCCCGGTTGACAGGCCCCACGAAAGGCAAGCGATTGCCATGCATATCATCATGAATCGGCGCATCTTCGTTCATCTCCTTCGTGGTCTCAATTCGGCGCCCCGGACTGGTGCACCTCCGCCGAGCCGCCCGGAAGAGAGGTCCCGCGTGGGGAACCTCCTGTGTCCGCGAGGGCCCTGCAAGTGTTGACACCTGCCGTATGCTCGGCTATTCTAAGGGAGAGGATGAATAGGTCGGAATCTATGGACCCGGCGGAACGTAGACAATCGAAAGAAGGCGCCGATCCGGCGAGACGTTCGGCAGGCCGGATGTGGAGGGCACGCGCACGTGGGCCCACGCGAGGGCCCGCGCGGCGGACATAGCCGCGCGGCGAGGGCCATACGGATGCGCGCAGCCCGCCTTCGGCGGGCTGTCTTATTGGCCCGCATCCGGCCGAGGGAGGTGAAGCAATGGTCTTCTATGCCGAGGCATTTCTGAGCGATCTGCTGAAGGTGACTGTCCTCGACCGGAACCGCGAGCCAGTGGGGCAGGTGAAGGACGTCGCGGTGCGGCTGGGCGACGTGTTTCCCCTGGTAACCAGAATCATCGTCCGGCCGCGCGGACGCCGCGAATTGCTGCCGCTCCCGTGGTCTGTGGTGCGCAGCGTTTCGCCAGAAGCAATCGTGTTGAACCTCCCGAAATCAGAGTTGCAGCCCTCTCCGGTCCAGAAGGACGAAATTCTGCTGGTGGAGTCGGTCCTGGACAAGCAGATCGTGGACGTGGAGGGCCGGCGGGTGGTGAAGGTCAACGACCTCAAATTGGGGTCTATCGGCGGGCAGCTGCGGCTGCTGGCGGCCGGGGTGGGAACCCGCAGCCTGTTGCGCCGCCTGAATCTGGAGGGGCCCGCGCTCCGCATCTGGAGTTGGTTCGGCCGGCGCCCCCACGACCGCCTCATCAGCTGGGAGCACGTGCACTCTCTGGACCCGGCCTCTCAACAGCTTCATCTCGACCTGGACCGCGAGAAACTCCACCGCCTGAACCCCGCGGACCTGGCGGACATCCTGGGCGAGATGAGCGCCCCCGACCGCGCCAGAGTGGTGTCCTCACTGGACGACGAGACCGCGGCCGCGGCGATGCAGGAGATGGACCTGGACCTGCAGCGTGAGCTATTGGACGCGGTGGACGACGAGAAGGCGGCGGACATTCTCGACGAAATCGCGCCCGACGACGCGGCCGACCTGGTGGCCGATCTCCCCAAGGAGCGGGCCGACGAGCTGCTGGCGTTGATGGAGCCGGAGGAAGCGCGGGACGTCAAGGAATTGCTGCGCTATCCGGGGGATTCGGCCGGCGGGTTGATGACGCCGGAGTTCGTCTCGGTCCCCTCCGGCATGACCGCGCAGGAGGCGATCGGATATCTGCGCAAGGCGGCGGAGGAGGCGGAGACCATCTACTACTGCTATGTGGTGGACGATGGAAACCGCCTGGTGGGCGTCTTCTCGCTCAGGGATCTGATCGTGGCGCCCCCCACCAAGGTGATAGACGAGATCATGGAGCGCGATGTGGTCACCGTGTCGCCGGACACTTCGCTCGAGGAAACGGCCGCGCTCATCACCCGTTACAACTTGGTCGCCATTCCGGTGGTGGACGAGGATAGGCGCATCCTGGGCATCGTGACCGTGGACGACGTGATCGACGAGGTGCTTCCCGCGCGCTGGAAGAAGAGCCTGCCGAGGGTTTTCTGAGATGCTCCTGCTCTTGCGACGCCGATTGCTGTTGCCGATGCTCGCCTTCGCGGCGGTGGTGGGTCCGGCCTTCATCACCGCCAACGTGGACAACGACGCGCCCGGCATCGCCACCTACTCCGTGTGCGGAGCCGAGTTCGGCTACTCCCTGCTGTGGCTGCTCTGGCCCACGCTCATCGTGTTGATAGTGGTCCAGGAGATGTCCGCGCGCATGGGGGTGGCCACCGGAAAGGGGCTGGCGGACCTCATCCGGGAGCAATTCGGGGTGAAAGTGGTGGCCTGGGTGATGCTGCTGCTGTTGGCGACCAATCTGGCCAACACCGCGGGGGAATTCGCCGGCCTGGCGGAGGCGGGGCTGATATTCGGGATTCCCCCCTATCTTGCGGTGCCCGCGGGAGCGCTGCTGGTGTGGCTGCTGGTGGTGCGCGGCTCCTACCGGAGCGTGGAGCGCGTCTTCCTGGTCGCCTGCCTCGTCTACCTCGCCTATCCCATCTCCGGGATCATCGCCATGCGCCGCGCCTCCGTCACCTGGGGATTCGTGCTGGGGCAATCCGTGACGCCGACGTTTTCTCTCGACCCGGCCACCCTGGCGATGGCGGTGGCCATCGTGGGCACCACGGTGGCCCCGTGGATGCAGTTCTATCTCCAGGCCACGGTGGTGGAGAAGGGAACGCGGGAGGACGAATACGCATACGCAAGGTGGGACGTGATCCTGGGCGGCATCTTCGCCATCATCGTGGTCTTTTTCATCGTGCTGGCCTGCGCGGTATCCATCTACCCCCGAAAAATCACCAGCGCGGCCCAGGCCGCCCAGGCGCTCGCTCCGCTGGCGGGAGCCTACGCGCGCACCCTGTTCGCCTTCGGGCTGCTCAACGCGGCGCTCTTCGCGGCCTCCATCCTCCCCCTGAGCACCGCCTACGCGGTGTGTGAGGGAATAGGTTGGGAGGTGGGTGTGGGCCGCGCCTTTCGCACCGCGCCCCAGTTCTATTTGCTGTACACCGCGCTGATAGTGCTGGGGGCGGGGGTGGCGATGGCGCCGCGCGCCCCGCTGCTGAAGATCATGCTCGTCTCCCAGGTATTGAACGGGCTTCTGCTGCCGGTGGTGCTGGCGCTGATGTTGCGCCTACTGAACCGCGGCGGGTTGATGGGGAAATTGACCATCTCCAGGCCGTACTTGATCCTCTGCTGGGTGATCGCCGGGCTGCTGATCCTGCTCGATTTGGGAATGCTCGCATTTACGGTGTGGCCGCGCCTTTGACCAACTATTATGGGACAACGCGACCCATTGTATGGCAAGAAATACAGGGTAGTTGTCTCAGGATGCGAACGGGTGCACCGGTAGTCCCGAAACCAGGAGAATGCAGATGACGACGGAGCGACCCGAGCAGAAAGAAGTGTTGAAGGACACCAGGCCGCATGTGCTTATCGTGGACGACGAACCTTCGGCACGCGCCTTGATGCGGGCGGCGGTGGAGGCGCTTCCGCTTTCGTGCCGCATCTCGGAGGCGGAGGACAGTGAGACGGCCCTGCGGATCGCCGAATCCACCCGGCCCGATGTGGTGCTTCTGGACATCGTGCTGCCCGAGTCGAAGGGCTCCGGGGTGGTGGTGTGCAAGGAACTGTGCAAGGATTTGCGCACCCGGGTCGTCATCGTGAGCGGACAGCCCCCCGGCCCCATGATAGATGTGTGCCTCAAGGCCGGGGCGGTGGAACACGTTCAGAAGCCGTTCTCGGTCTCCGATCTGCAACAACGGCTGACCCACTATCTTCAGGAGTGAGCCTCCCGCCCACCGCAGATGCGCTCTCCCCCGCGTCGTCTCCCGCCGGGAAATGACGCGCGCCTCCGCGCGTGGTGCCCGGCATGTCGCGCGATGCACGCAGGAGACGCGCCGTCCTCTCAGAAGTACGCGGTAATCTCTACTGGTTGCGGCCCCTGACTATGACGACTGACGACATTATCGCCGATTTGCTCATCATCGGGTCCGGCGCGGGAGGCTGCGCCTGCGCGCTGGAGGCGGCGCGGCGCGGTCTCGACGTGATTCTCATCTCCAACGCCCCGGATCCGTCGGAATCGAACAGCGACCACGCGCAGGGAGGCATCATCGCGCGCCCTCCGGGCGACAGCGCGGAGAAGCTGGCCGCGGACATTCTGGCGGCCGGCGACGGGTTGTGCGATGAGCGGGCGGTGCGCCTGCTCGCGGAGAGCGTGCCCGAGATCATCGAGGATTTTCTGGTCGGGGAGTTACACGTGGAGTTTTCCCGCGCCCCGGACGGGAGCCTGGACTACACCCAGGAGGCGGCTCATTGCTGCCGTCGCATTGCCCACGCGGACGACGCCACCGGACACGCCATCGCGAAGAAACTGCTGGCCGCGGTGCGCGGCAACGAGAGAATCCGGTTGATGCCGGGCCACACCGCGGTGGACCTCATCACCGTGCCCCACCACTCCACCGATCCCACCGCCATCTACCGGGGCAAGGAGTGTCTGGGGGCGTATGTGCTCAATCAGGAGTCCGGCGCGGTGCACCGTTTCTTCGCCGCGCACACGGTGCTGGCGACGGGGGGACTGGGGCAGCTCTACCTGCACACCACGAACCCCTGGGTGGCGCGGGGAGACGGGCTGGCGATGGCCCACCGGGCGGGGGCGGACATCATCAATGCGGAGTACGTGCAGTTCCACCCCACCGCCTTCTATCACCGGGATGCGGACCGTTTCCTCATCTCGGAGTCCGTGCGCGGGGAGGGGGCCGTTCTCCGCACCCGGGACGGCCGCGACTTCATGAAGGATTACCACCCTCTGGGGTCGCTCGCGCCCCGGGATGTGGTGGCGCGCGCCATCCACGAGGAGATGTTGAAACTGG
The DNA here is from genome assembly GCA_015486155.1 of Armatimonadota bacterium. Lineage (GTDB taxonomy): Bacteria > Armatimonadota > Hebobacteria > Hebobacterales > Hebobacteraceae > S016-27. The sequence goes on along the minus strand of WFSF01000256.1, from coordinate 1,752 downwards.
GCGACGAATACGTGGTGCTGGACCTGGAGCCGCTGTCGGTGGACCCCAAGGTGAGGTTCCCCACCATTTATCACACCTGCTTGAAGTACGGCGTGGACATCACCCGCCAGCCCATTCCCGTGGTGCCCGCGGCCCATTATTTCTGCGGCGGGGTGAAAGTGGACACGTGGGGACGGACGAACATCCGCCGCCTGCATGCGGTGGGAGAGGTGAGTTGCACAGGGGTGCACGGGGCCAACCGCCTCGCCTCCACGTCTCTGCTGGAGGCCATCCTATGGGGGCGGCGGGCGGCGGAGCACGCGGCCAGCCATCAGGCGCGCTTCGACCCCAACTGCAAAGACTCCATCGCGCTCTGGCACGACGAGGGATTGACGGAGGACATCGACCCGCTGCTGATCATCCAGGACTGGATGATGATAAAGAGCACCATGTGGAATTACGCGGGCATCACGCGCACCGCCAAACGCCTGGACCGCGCGGTGGCCGATCTCAGTTACCTCGCCCACCGGGTGGAGCAGTTCTACCGTGAGACCAAGCTCGCCGATTCGCTCATCGGCCTGCGCAACGGCATCACCGCCGCGCAGATCATCGCGAACGCGGCGCGGCGGAACGATGAGAGCCGCGGCTGCCATCAGCGGCTGAACTAGCGGTCGGCGGGAGATCCGGGCTATTCCCCCTCCGCGGGCCAGGCCACGCCGCCGGCCATCCTCTCGATCAGCGCCACCAGCGTGCGCGTGCCCGCGCCGGTCGCGCCCTCCACCTGGTGGGGTTCGTCCTTCTCGCTCCAGGCCGTGCCGGCGATGTCGATGTGGATCCAGGACACCTCTCCCACGAATTCCCGCAGGAACCAGCCCGCGGTGATGGCGCCCGCGGCCCGGCCGCCCACGTTCTTCAGGTCGGCGATCTTGCTACGAATCTGCTTTCGGTATTCCGGGAAGAGAGGCAGATGCCACATTCTCTCCCCCGCCTGGTCGGCGGCGTCCAGCACCGCCTCCACGAGACGGGTGTCGTTTCCCATCACGCCGGAGGCCACGTGCCCCAGGGCAACCACGCACGCGCCGGTGAGAGTGGCCACATCCACCAGATGGGTGGCCCCCCGGTGAATGCCGTAGGCGAGCGCGTCGGCGAGCACCAGACGGCCTTCCGCGTCGGTGTTGACGATCTCGATGGTCTTTCCGTTGAAGGCCTTGACCACATCGCCCGGCCGGCAGGCGTGCGCGCTCGGCAGGTTCTCCGTGGCCGGCAGGAGGGCGATCACGTCGAAGTCGAGTTTCATCTCGGCGACCGCCCGCATCGCCCCCAGCACCGCGGCCGCGCCCGCCATGTCGTGTTTCATCAGGTGCAGATCGTCCGCCCGCTTCAGAGAAAGGCCGCCGGAGTCGAAGGTGATGCCTTTGCCCACCAGGGCGACCCGCGGCCTGGGCCCCTTTTCGCCGCGGCTGAGCACGATGAGCCGGGGCGGCTCGTCACTGCCCCGGGCCACCGCCAGGAAGGCGCCCATCCCCATCTCTTCCAGTTTTTCCGGCCCCATCACTTCACATTCCAACCCCGTCTGCTCGGCCATGGCTTCCGCCTCCTCGCCAAGCCGCGCGGGGGTGAGGTCGTTCGCCGGCAGGTTGCACAGGCGTCGGGCGTAGTTCGTCGCCTCCCCGACCACCTGCGCGGCGCGGGCCGCGGTCTCGTTGAAACTCAGATGCTCTTTCTGAATGTCGAGCACGCACAGTTCGTCCAACTCCTCGGGCTGATCCCGCT
>WFSF01000255.1 GCA_015486155.1 Armatimonadota bacterium | reverse complement strand
CTTACCAGCCCCGCCGCAGCCCCGAGGAGGCGCTTGCGGAGTTGAGGAAGGAGGCCGGCATCCGCTTCGACGCCCGCGTGGTGGCCGCCCTCGAAGCCGTCTGGGAACGCGGCGAACTCCGCGTCGGCCTCGCCTCTCAGGAAGCGGGGGAACTGGTCGTGGAGACCGTGCCCGAACTGGGAGGGGGTGGAACATGATTCCTGACCGTCCTCCCAAATTGCTTCTCTGGGTCTATGTCGTAGGCACAATCGCGCTCGCGCTGCTGTGCCTCGCGGGGGCGGCCGGCGACTTCTACGCGGCGCGGCCGGAATGGTGGAAGCTGGCGTTGTTTGCGCTGTTGGCCGGCCTGCTGGAGTTGATGGTGGTGCCGCTGGCCGAGGGTGGAGGGGTGGCCGCCAGCTTCGCCGCGTACTTCGCCGGGTTGCTGGTGCTCGGCCCCAGCATCATCGTGTGCGTCGCCGCCCCGATCACTTTGCTGACGGAATTGTTGCCGGCGCGGAGGAAACCCCTGCGCGCGGCGTTCAACGCCTCCCACACCGTGCTGTCGCTCACGGGCGCGGGATGGGTGTATGAAACGCTGGGTGGAATGGTGGGGCAGGTGGTCGTTCCCAGGGATTTGCCCGCGCTCTTCGGGACGGCCCTCTCTCTCTGGGCGATGGAGACGGGATGGGTGGCGCTGGCGGCCTCTCTGGAGCGCAGAAGGAAGGTTGGGAGGTGGCTGCGCGCATCTCTCGTTCCCATGCTCACCCTGGACGCGGCGCTGGCGAGCGTGGGGTTGCTGCTGGCGCTGCTGTACCAGAGCCGCTCCGACCTGGTGGCGCAACAGGGGTGGCAGGGGCCGGCGCTGCTGATATTGATCGCGCTCATCCCCAGCGGGCTGCTGTTCTACGCCTACCGGCTGCAGGGCCACGTGCGGCAGGTCTACGAGGAAAGCCTGCGCACGCTCGCCTCCCTGCTGGAGCGTAAGGTGGAGGGCCGCGACGCGGGACACGGCGTGAAGGTGGCGGCCCTGGCTGCGGCCATGGCGCAGGCAATGGAGCTGCCTCCACAGGAGGTGGAGCAGATCCGGTATGCGGGATTCCTGCACGACATCGGAAAGGTGGCGGTGCCCTCGTCCATGCTGGCGAGGGGCCGCGCACAAGGGGGTACGGAGGCGTACCCACTGCGTCTGCACCCTGAGATCGGGGAGCAGATACTGAAACCGATTCACTTTCTGCGTCCGGCCGCGCGGATGGTGCGCGCTCACCACGAGCGCTGGGACGGCCTGGGTTACCCGGACGGCCTGCGGGGGGAGGAGATCCCGCTGGGGGCGCGGATTCTATCCATCGCCAACGCGTACGTGGGCATGACGAGCGTGCTCCCGCCGGAGAAGGCGCTCGGGCGCATTCGCCAGGCTGCGGGAGCCCGCTTCGATCCCTATCTGGCGGAGGTGCTGGCGATCCTGCTGCACGAGTCCGGCGAGCTGGCGGCAAGCGAACAGCCGAACTGGCAGGTCGCCCTTGGCCGGATGCCGCACTGGATGCTGTGATCTGCAGGGGCGGGCATTCGGCCGAGTACCGTCAGGAACGGCCGCCTGTTTTTTTTCAGACTCAGCGGTCTGGCGGTGATGGGTCCATAGGTCTGAAGGCTGCCGGAGGCAGGCTCAGCCGCACGCCCTATCCTGCTTCGTCCGCCTATGGCGGTCGCCTGTGGCGACCTAGTCAAACGCCCTTGCAGAACGGCCGCGCGCTACGAAGCGCGGCGGCTCTGTCGCTTGCCAAGCCGTCCGCGACGCAGATATAATGCCTGCTGTGAAACGTCAGACCGTTCTCGCCGGCGCCACCATCATCAGCGTGGCCGCAGCCCTTAGTCGCGTACTCGGCTGGGTGCGCGACCGCGCCATCGGCCACTACTGGGGGGCCGGAGGCCACAGCGACGCCTTCTGGGCCGCTTTCACGGTCCCCGACCTGCTCTACTATCTGCTCGCGGGCGGGGCGATGAGCGCGGCCGTGATCCCCGTGTTTGCGGCCTACGCGCAGCGCCGGGATGATGAGGAGGGGTGGCGGGCGGCGAATACCCTCATCACGCTCTTCGGGCTCTGCGCGCTGGGCGGCGTGGCGCTTATCGAGCTGTTCGCTCCCTATCTGGTGAGGCTGACGGTGCCCGGGCTGATCTCCAGCCAGGGGCCGGCGGCGGTGGCGGAATGCGCGGGGTATGTCCGCCTGCTCACCCCCATGCTCTTGTTCACGGTCCTCAGCGCCCTGTTCACCGGCCTGCTCCAGTCCCATCGGCACTTCACCGCGCCGGCCATATCGTGGCTGGTCTACAACAGCGCGGTGATCGCGGGGGCCCTGGTGGGGGGGGCCGTGGT
>WFSF01000254.1 GCA_015486155.1 Armatimonadota bacterium | reverse complement strand
GGCGGGCCGCTGGTGAAGCAGGGTTCGACGTCCGTCTTCCAGGGAGCGTCATAATTGTTCAGAGGTCCGTCCGTGGTAAGGGCGTTGATCAGTTCGTAATCGTCCACGGGAGCATCCGGCCACCCGAGGGTGTAGATGGAGTATCCATCCAGCCCCTCGGCCTCGCCGAACTTGACGTGGGCGACATGCGCCCGCGTGTCGTAATCCCAGTCAGGTATTCCCTCCTCGCGGAGCCATCCGATCCCCATGATGATCCGGGTGGAGAAATCCAACCCCAGGAAGTCGCAGAAGTCGCGCCAGGTGTGCAAATCGCCTTCCCACGCTTCGTCGTTGCTGGTGTACTCCATGGGGCAGATGGCGTCCAGATATCCCTCCTTCAGCCAGGTGATGGGGTCCTGCTGGACCTTGAAGAACTCCGGACACGCCGTGCGCTGCCCGCTCTCGTCCTCGAAGGTGTTGCCGGGGTGGGCGGCGCACCAGTCGAGGAACCACTGGGGGAATTGTCCCTCCGGGCCCCAGTTCGGGTGATCCGTGAATACGGCCGCGCTGAGAAGTTTGCCGGGATAGTGTGTCTGGATCGCCTCATGTATCTGGCGCACCGTCTGAGTGACCGCGTCCATCCTCTCGTCCGGATCGGCCCAGTCGTCGTAGCGGATGTAGTCGAGGTGGAAGCCGTCGACGCGCGGATAGGCGGCCAGCAAGTCCAGGGCCCACTGCACCTGCGCATCTCTCTCCGCCGGGTCACGGAAATCCACCTGGCCGTCCCAGCTCAGGCGATGCATGTTCATTACCCAGATATGGACTTTGAAACCAGCGTCCTTGAGAAGATCACTGAATGCCTGGAACGCAGCGGGATCGGAGGTGCCATAGTTTCCGCCTATGGGCGGCGCGGGCAGAAAGACCACATTGATGTGGCAATCCTGGAGCTCCTGCAGAGTGGCGGCGCGCCGCTCGGCCGTATCGAAGGTGGACGGCTCCAGCCAGGTGGCGCGCGTCTCACATTGGGCGAGAGCCGGCGACATCAGGAAAAGCAGCAACCACCAGAGAGAAACCCCCACCCACCAGTGCGTTCGGGTCCGCCGGGTCGCACCTCGCGTTGAATACCCTGCCGAGGCCGCGCTGGATCCTCCAGAGCAAGTTTGACCCGCCATGTTTGACACACCTCCCTTTTTAGGGGGTAAAGGGACTCACGAAATGTGTCGCCCTTTTACCCCTCTTTCCCGCCGCCAGGAACGATTCCACCGATTGTTAGACGCGCTTCCCGCCCGTGATCGCGCGCTTGGCCCAGGCATCCATGGTGTCACACCGGCTGTATCACACCGGCGCGTCCAGCCCCCCCGGCGGCTCCAGCTCCGCCGCCAGGGCGCTCAGGAAGTCGTCCACGCCCTGCGCGCCCAGGTTGCCCTCTCCGTGTTTGCGCACCGACACGGTGTCGGCCTCCTGCTCCCGGTCCCCCACGATGAGCAAATAGGGGATCTTCTGCATCTCACCGTCCCGGATCTTGGCCCCCGTGGTGGCGCGGCGGTCGTCCACCTCCACCCGGACGCCGGACTCGCGCAGCTTCCTCCCCACCTGCTGGGCATAGTCGTGGTGGCGGTCGGCGATGGGGATGATCTTGGCCTGGACCGGCGCGAGCCATACCGGGAAGGCGCCGCCGGTGTGCTCGATGTACCCGCCGATGAACCGCTCCAGCGACCCGAACAACGCCCGGTGGATCATCAGCGGCGTGTGGCGCGCGCCGTCCGCCCCCACGTACTCCATGTCGAAGCGGCTGGTGAGGTTGAAGTCGAACTGGATGGTCGGCCCCTGCCACAGCCGGCCCATCGAGTCCTCCAGCTTGATGTCGATCTTGGGGCCGTAGAACACCGCCTCCCCGGGCGCGCGGTGATAGGAAAGCCCGCGGCTCTCTATCGCCTCGACCAGGGACCGCTCCGCGATCTCCCATTCCTCGTCAGAGCCCATGTACTTGTCCGGGTCGGAATCTCCCCGCACGCTCAGGTCCACCTGGAAATCCTGGTACCCGAACGCCCGCATCAGGAAGAGCGCGAAATCGAGCACCCCCTTCACCTCCTCGCCGATCTGGTCGGGGGTGCAGATGATGTGAGCGTCGTCCTGGGTGAACCCGCGCACCCGCAGCAGGCCGTGCAGCACGCCTGAACGCTCGTAGCGGTACACGGTGCCCAGCTCGAAGAGGCGGAGAGGAAGGTCCCGGTAGCTGCGCACCTGGCTCTTGTAGATGAGCACGTGGAAGGGACAGTTCATGGGCTTGATGCGATATTCCTCGTCATCGATCATCATCGGCCCATACATCCCGTCTCGATAGAAGCTCAGGTGGCCGCTGGTCTCCCAGAGGTGGGCGCGCGCGATGTGCGGGCTGAAGACCATCTGGTAGCCCCGTTTCAGGTGCTCCCGGCGGCAGAACTCCTCGATCAGGTAGCGCAACATGCCGCCCTTGGGGTGCCACAGCACCAGCCCGCCGCCCAGCTGCTCCGGGATGGAGAACAGGTCCAGCTCCCGGCCCAGGCGGCGGTGGTCCCTCCGCGCGGCCTCCTCGCGGCGGCGGAGGAACTCGTCCAGCTGCTCCTGGGTGGGGAAGGCGGTGCCGTAGATGCGCTGCAACATGGGATTGCGCTCATCCCCCCGCCAGTAGGCCCCCGCCACGCTCAGCAACTTGAACGCCTTCACGCGCCCGGTGGAGGGCAGGTGAGGCCCCCGGCACAGGTCCACGAAATCACCCTGCGAATAGGTGGAGACCACCTCGTCCGGCATCGCCGCCAGCAGCTCCGCCTTGTACTTCTCGCCCTTCTCCCGGAATAGGTTTATCGCCTCCAGCCGCGGCATCTCCTTCCTCACCAGGGGAAGGTCGGCGGCGATGATCTCCCGCATCTTCGCCTCGATCTTCGCCAGGTCGTCCTCGGTGAACGGCTCCGGGACGTCGAAGTCATAGTAGAATCCCTCCTGAATGGCGGGGCCGATCGCCACCTTGGCCTCCGGGAAGAGGGATTGCACCGCGTCGGCCATGATGTGGGAGGCGGTATGGCGGTACACCTCCCGGCCCGCCTCGTCCTCGAAGGTGAGCACCTCCAGCTTGTCCGTTTCCGGCAGGGGCGCGGTCAGGTCGAGAATCCGATCTCCGGCGCGCGCGGCCACCGCCTCCTCGGCCAGCTCAGGATGGCGCGCGCGGAGCCAGGCGAGAATACTGTCCGCGCTTCTATCCTCAGACGAAATATCCAGTATCTTCCCCATGTCAGCCCTTTCTGTCGGCGGTCCCTGCGGCGGATCCGCCCGATAACGCAACCGCCCCCCGGGGTTCTCGTCCCGGGAGGCGGCAAGCCGTGCGCGGGCACTCCCGAGTCACCTCAGGGCGTGCCCGTCGTAACCATCGCGGCCATTCCTCTCACGACGTCCTCTGTGCGCCTGGATGATTGCCGATTGCATGGTGGGCGATACTGGACTTGAACCAGTGACCTCTTGCATGTCAAGCAAGCGCTCTAACCAACTGAGCTAACCGCCCGACCGCAGAGAATTATATCATTGGGCAGGGGGGATG
>WFSF01000253.1 GCA_015486155.1 Armatimonadota bacterium | reverse complement strand
TGTCCGTCTTGAAGTGCATCGGGATGGCGATCCGCGGCCGCACCGCCTCCACCACCTCGCCGGCCCCCTTCGCGTCCACCGTGAACGTCCCCCCGACCGGCACCATGAGCACCTCCACCTCCCCGATCGCCGCCACCTGGTCGTCGCGCAGCGGGTGCCCCAGGTCGCCCAGATGGCACACCCGCAGCCCGTCCGCCTCCATCACCCAGACCAGGTTCTCCCCCCTCTCGCTTCCGCCGGAGGGGTCGTGATAGGTGGCGACCGGCCGGAACTTCACCCCGCCCGCCTTCTGTTCCCTCGGCTCCGAGATCACGGTCGGGGATCCCTCCACCATCTGCACGTAGTTGTGGTCCGCGTGCCCGTGGCTCACCGTCACCACGTCCGCCGGGCCGCCCAGCGGCCCGTACCCGATGGCGCCCCCGTAGCCCCCCGGCTCATAGGGATCGGTGACGATCCTCGTCCCGTTCCCGGTGGTGATCAGAAATGACGCATGACCCAGAAACTCGATTCTCATCACACACACCTCCTTCCCCCTCCACCGCGGCCCCCCTTTGCAGGGGGGTGGCTGGGTCGCCACAGGCGACCGCTGGCTAGGTCTACGGCCGCCATGGCGGCCCGCCTTCGGCGGGCTTAGCCACATCCCGGCCTTCAGGCCTAGGGACCCTTGCCAGCCATGGCGGGCTTAGGAAAGCCCGCCCTACAGCAGGGCCGCCTCCTTCTGTGGGGAAACCTTCTAGGCATCCTCCAACGCCCCGATCGTCTTCCGCAACACCTCCGCCGACCGCTTCACCGCGGCCAGTTCCTCTTCCGCGATCCCTTGCCAGTCCACCTCCATCACCCCGGCGCGGCCCACCTTCGTGGGCACGCTCAGCGCGGCTCCGGCGAACGGTCCCTCTTGATGCAACGTGGACACCGGCAGCCATTCGCCCGCGTCCTGCAACACCGCCTCCACCACCTGGCGGATGGCCAGCCCCACCGCGTACCCCGCTCCCCGCTTCAGCCGCAGGCACTGGGCCCCGGCCGTCCGCGTCTCCTCGAACACCTCCGCCACCGCCTGCTCCGAGTAGCCCGGAACCTCGGGCAGCGGCTTCCCCCGGTAGCGAAGCGTGGAGCGCGCCAGGGTCATAGAGTCCCCGTGCTCCCCCAGCACGAACCCCTCCACCCCCGTCGGGTCGAGGTCGAGCCGCTCCGCCAGCAGGGACCGGAACCGGAGCGTGTCCAGCACCGTGCCCAGCCCGATGGTCCTCCGCGGCTCCCACCCGAGCGAGGTCGCCGCCAGGTAGGTGAGCACATCCACCGGGTTCGTCACCACCAGCAGCACCGCCTCCGGGGCCGCCTTCCGCGTCCGGCCGATCAGGTCCCGAAACAGGGCCGCGTTGCGCGCGATCAGCTCCAGCCGGGACTCGTCCGGCTTGCGGCGCAGCCCCGCGGTCACCACCACCAGGTCCGAGCCCGCGGCCGCGTCGTAGCCGCCGGCGCGGAGGCGCGGCCCGCCGGCCGCGGCGCGTCCGTGGGTGAGGTCCAGCGCCTCCCCGCGGGCCGCCTCCTCGACCGCGTCCACCAGCACGATTTCGCCGCAGGAGCGCCCCAGCTGCAACGCGTAGGCCGCGCACGATCCCACTCTCCCGGCCCCCCCGATAATGGTCACCTTACCCGTCACTGCGACATCTCTCCCTCCGCGCCGCCCGGCGCGCTCTTATCCTCCTCCTGGGAGGCGTACACGGTGTGATTGTGAATGGACTCCAGGCTCTCGCAGCTCACCTGGAACCACACCACCCGCTCGTCGGCCCGCAGCGCGGACACCACATCCCTCACCACGTCCTCCACGAATTTCGGGTTCTCGTAGGCGCCCTCCGTCACCATCTTCTCGTCCTCCCGCTTCAGCAGCGGGTAGATCTCCTCGCTCCCCTGCTGCTCCAGCATCCCCACCAGGTCCTCGATCCAGATCATCACCTCGGGCCGCGTGCGGATCCGCGTCTTGATGATGGCCCTCTGATTGTGCGCCCCGTAGCGGGAGATCTCCTTGCTGCACGGGCAGAGGATGGTGACCGGCACCTCAACCCCCAGGGTGAAGGTGTACGCGTGGTCGTCCAGCACCCCCTCGAACGAGCAGTCGTAGTCCAGCGCGCTCTCACACTTGCTCGCCGGCGCCCGCTTGGTGATGAAATACTTGAAATGCATCTCGATCTGCGCCCGCCTTGCCCCCAGGCGATCCCTCGCCTCTTGGAGCATCGCTTTCAGGTCCGGCTTGCTGATGGGCTGCTCCCGCCATCGGAACAGGATGTCGAGGAACCGGCTCATGTGGGTGCCGCGGAACTGGTGGGGCAGCTCCACCGCCAGGTCCACCCGCGCCAACACGCTCTGGAGGTCCGCCCCCTTCCGCCTCACCCAGGCCGGCAGATGCACGTCCTTCACCCCCACCCGCTGCACCGTAATCCCCCGGGTGTCCAGGCTGGCCGCTACGTCCTTCACTCACTGGCTCCCTTCGTGGAGGTCCTCTTCCTCCGAGTCGTCTGCGGCTTCGCCGCCGCCCTCCTCCTCCCACATCAGCAGGCGCCCGCAATTGTCGCACGTTTCCCCCACCCGCCCTGCCTTGATCGCCTTCAGCCGCTGGCTGGGCAGAGTCACCCGGCAGGCCGAGCAGGTAGCCCCGCTCACCACCGCCAGCCCCGTGTCCCCCTTGCTGGCGCGGATGCGCTCGTACCGCTTCAGCAGCGGCCCGTCCACCCGTTCGGCGAACGACTTCCGCCTCTCCTCCCAGAGCGCGATCTCAGACTCCAGCCGCGCGCTCGTCTCGCGGAATCCCTTCTCCGTCTCCTCCAGCCGCGCCCGCGCCTCCGCCAGCATCCCCTCTTTGTCCGCCACCGCCTGCTGCTGCTCCTCCAGCTCCAGCATCAGCTCGATCACGCGCGTCTCGACCTGGTCCCCCTCCCGCTTCAGCATCGCCACCTCCTCCTGCAGGTCGCTGAGCTGCCGCGGGTTGCTCACCCGGCCCCCGTAGAGCTGGGACTCGAACCGTTTTCTCTTCTCGGTGATGCTCTCCAGCTCCAGCGTGCGGTCCGTGTGCTCCGCGTCGAGCGCCTCCACCCGCGCGCGCAGGGCCTCCAGCTCCTGTTGCAGCCGGGAGATCTCGGCGCGCAGGGACTCCCCTGTGTCCAGATCCGCTTGCTCTTGCTTCAGACGGGCGATCTCCAGGTCTGCATCTTGCACCTGACGCAGCAGCGCAAGCTGTTCGCTCACACCAACCTCGCTTCTCCGGGGAATAACGGAATCTCGGTGAGTCCTTCGGCGCCCCCGCCGTCTTCTCCTCCCCCGAGGCGGCCGATGCGGCCTACAGAACGGCCGGGAGGGCCGGGATGTGGCTAAGCCCGCCGAAGGCGGGCCGCCATGGCGGCCGTAGGCCTAGCCAGCGGTCGCCTGTGGCGACCTAGCCAAGTGCCAGCCCTACAGTGGGTTGGTCTGCGGGGAGTGGTTCGTTCGTGTGAGGCGGTTTGGCGGGGATGTCGCAAAAAAAGTACAGGAGAGGAAAACGATTCGCAGAAACCCTGCGGAAGTGTTGTTTACATTTACCTGTGTATGGAAATAGGTTCTGGCCAGGAGGCTCATGGAGATATGCACATATATCCTTGGCGTGTAGCGAGGGCGAGGGGCGGCGGGAAAGGGATCTGCAGGCGGGGGTTGCATGTCGGCGGGGTCATTCTTCTTTCCGCGTTTCTGTCGTTTGCGCTGAGCGCGGTCGGCTCTTGTGAATCCGGAGCCGCTCCGCCGACCAAGCCCCCTCCCAAAGAGGCCGGGCCTCCGGCGCAGGCTCGGGCTTTGACGCTCGAGGCGGCCATCGCGGAGGCGCTGGAGGCGAACCCTAACATCAAGTCCGCCGCGCATCAGGCGAGGGCGCGGCACGCGAACGCGGCGGTTGCGCGAGGGCTGCGGTGGGGGGAGATGGACGCCGTGGCGACCGCGCAGCACCTGAACGAAGACGAGATGCTGAAGCCGCTCGCCGGGCCCATCACCCCGGCGGCCATGTCCTCCATTCCCTTCGCGGACGACCAACTGCACTTCGGGGCGGAGTACACGGTGCCTCTGTACCTGGCCGGCAGGATCACGAACCAGGTGGGAATCGCCGAATATGGGGCCGAGCAGGGCGAGGCCTTGTTGGACTCGACGCGGTGGAGCATCAGATATGCGGTGGCGGCTCGTTTCGCGCAGGCGCAGTCGCTGGACGCCAAGGCGAACGCGATCCAGGGAGAGATGGATGCGCTGAACCAGACGCGCCGCCGGCTGGAGTTGGAGCTCAAGGTGGGCAAGGCGGCCGAGGTGGACCTGCTGAAGGTGATGGACCAGCTGGACGAGGCGCGGGCGGAGAAGACCAAGACCCTCGCGGCGCGGCGGGAGGCGTTGGCGAGGCTCCTGTCGCTTCTGGGGCGGGATCCGGGCGGCGAGATCGAGCTCACCCCGCTGCCGGAGCGGGTTCCCTCGCTCACGGTGAGCGAGGAGGAGCTGAAGGAGATGGCGTCGCACCGCACGTCGGTGCGGATGGCGGAACTGGCGCTGTCTCAGGGGCGGCGGAAGGTGTCGCTGGCGAGGGGGGCGCTCTTTCCGGCGGTCTACCTGCAGGCTAACTATCTTCGTCACGCGGATCTGTCCGAGACCGATATTTCCTATGACACCTGGCAGGTTGGGGTGCGGGTTTCCCTTCCCGTGTTCGACGGGATGAGGAGGTTGAACGAGGTTTCCCGCAGCAAGGAGCAGGCCAGGGGGCTCGAACAGCAACTCGAAATGGCCAGGCTGCAGGCCTCTGCGGACCTGGAGGCCGCGCTGGCCGATTGGAGCGCGGCGCACGAGCAATGGGAGGCGGCTAAGTCGCGCGCGAAGTACGCGGCGGAGGTGGCCCGGGTGGAGCAGATCAAGTACGACACCGGGGCGGGGGATATCGAGGATTTGCTGCGGGCGCGCGCCAGGGAGGCGGCGGCCCGGAGCGCGGAGAGTGCGGCCCGCTCGCAGATCATCGTGAGCGGTGAGGAAATAAATCGCGTGGTCGAAAGCAAGGTGGTCCAATGAGCAACAAGCGAAGGACGAGGGGCATCATCATAGCGGCAGTAGTGGTGGTCGCGTTGCTGGCGATGGTGCGCATCAAGCGCGTGAGGCAGTTCAAGGGCGCGCCCAAGCTGCAGGTCGCGCCGACGCCGGTGTCCGTGGCCGCGGTTCGCATGGGATCGGTGTCCGCGGCGGTGAGAGAGACCGGCGTCATCGTCTCGGAGACGGAGGCGGCGATTTCCGCGCAGGTGGCGGCTCGATGTACGGCCGTGTACAAGAAAGAGGGGGATCTGGTGAAGGCCGGGGAGGTGCTGGCGCGGCTGGACGACGAGGAGTTGAGGTCCGCGTATGAGGCCAAGGAAGGAGAGGCCGCCGGCGCGCGCCAGAGCGCAGAGGCCCAGAAGGCCGAGGTGGCGCGGGCGCGGGAGGATCTGACCGCGCGGAAGGCCCAGCTCCGAGAGGCGGAGGCGACGCTGGAGGCGCGCAAGGCCGAGAAGCAAGCGGCGGAGGAGCGGCTGGCGGCGGCGAAGTCGGCCGCGGCCACCCAGCGCGCCCGAACCGCCCGGGACAAGGTGTTGTATGAGAACAAGGCCATCTCCCAGGAGCAGTGGGAGGCCTCCCAGACCGCGCAGGCGGAGGCGGAGGCGGGCGCGGCGTCGCTGGAGCGGCAGATTCAGGCGCTGGAGAATACGGTGAAGGCCACCGCGCAGAGGGTGGAGGCGGTCAAGGCCTCGGTGGCGCAGGCCGAGCAACGGGTGATCGCGCAGGAACGCCAGGCCCAGGCCGCCCAGAACAAGGCCGCGGCCGCGGCCGCGGCGAGCGCGGCGGCGAGGGCGCGGCTGGATTATACGGTCATCCGCGCGCCCTATGACGCCGTGATCACCGCCCGGCTGGTGGATCCGGGCAATCTACTGCTTCCCGGGAAACCCATTTTCCGGATTCTCAGGCCGGGGGCCGTGAAGGTGAGGGCCAATGTGCCCCAGGAGATCCTGGGGCTGTTGAAGCCGGGAATGCCGGCCGCGCTGGAGGTGGCTGGAAAGCGGCAGGAGGCGACCATCAGCCGGGTCTATCCCGCGCTCGGAGAGGCGCATCTCGGGACCGTGGAGATCGATCTGGAGCGTCCGCCCTTCGGTCTGGGCAGCGGGGCCACGGTGGACGTGGTGTTGCAGACCGGAAAGATGAAGGGCCTCGTGGCGCCGAGGGCGGCCCTCCTGGAGAGCGACCACGGCGCGGTGGTGTATGTGGTGGAGGGGGACAAGCTGACCTCCAAGCCCGTGACGGTCAAACTCACCAACGACCGGGAGGCGATAGTGACGGGCGAGCTGGCGGCGGGGACGAAGGTGGTGGTGGGGAGGCCTTCGTTGCTGATGTCTCTGGCCGACGGGCAACAGGTGGCTTCCAGACCGGCAGAGGAATGGTGAGATGAGATTTGTAGCGCTCTATATGAAGAAGCCGCACCTGCTGCTGTCGCTGGTGCTGCTGGCGGCGGTCGTGGGGCTGATAGGCTGGCGGCGGATGCCGGTCAACCTGTTCCCCGACTCCGAGAGGCCCCAGATCGCGGTCGTAACCGTGTATCCGGGGGCCGCGGCCTCCGATGTGGAGAGCGATGTCAGCCGGCCGATCGAGAAGGAGGTCTCGACCATCGAGAACGTGCGGCGCGTGACCTCCATCAGCAAGGACGAGGTGAGCGTCGTGCAGGCCGAGTTCGAATACCGCAAGGGCCTGGAGGCCGCCGCCACCGACACGGCCAACGCGCTCTCCAAGATTCGAGGAAGGCTGCCGCTGGAGATAAGGCCGCCGATGATATTCAAGGTTTCCTCGGCCACGCCCGCGGTGCTGACGCTGGCGCTGCGGCCGAAGAAGGGCAGCCCGCTGGACCTCTCCATGGTGCGGCAGCTGGCGGACAACCAGATAAAGGAATGGTTGTTGCAGGTGCCGGAGGTGTCCAATGTGGAGGTGTTCGGCGCGCATCAGCCCATCGTTCGGGTCGAGGTCGAGCCGGACCGGCTGGACCGCTATGGGCTCACGCCTCAGAATGTACAGACGGCGCTGGCCGCGTTCAACAGCAACCGTCCGCTCGGGCTGGTGATCAACAAGGAGTCGCAGTATCTACTGAAGCAGGCGGGCGAATTCACCACGGTGGCCGAGGTGGGAGACATAGTGGTGGCGCACCGGAAGGATGGGGACATCCACCTGCGCGACGTGGCCCGCATTTCCCGCTCCGTGGCGGAGCCCCAGAGCGCCTATCATGCCAATGGGGAGCCAGCGATCGCCGTCAACATACAGCGCGCGCCGACGGGGCATACGCTGGACACCTTCAACAGCGTCATGAGCGTGCTGCCGAAGTTGGAGGCGATGTACCCCAACATAGAGTTCTCCGTGCCCGACAATCAGGGAGACCTGATCAAGGAATCGGTCACCAACATGCAGGACGCGCTCCGCGACGCGGTGATCATGACGGTCATCGTCATCTTCATCTTCCTCGCCGACATTCCCCTGATGTTGCTGGCCGCCATCTCGATCCCGTTCACCTATCTGATGACGTTCGCGGTGATGTGGCTCATCGGCTATGAGTTCAACCTGGTGACTCTGACGGCGGTCATCGTCGCGGTAGGTATGCTGCTGGACGATGCGATCGTGGTGCTGGAGAACATAGAGCGCCACTTCAAATCGGAGGGAAAGAGCGTCCGGGAGGCGGCCGTCGGGGGCACGCAGGAGGTGATGCTGGCGATCTTCTCGGGCACCTATGCGACGGTGATGGTGTTGATTCCCATCGTCTTCATCGGCGGGTATGTGCAGACGGTGCTGCGCCCGTTTTCAGTCACGTTGATCGTGGCGCTGCTCTCCTCCTACGTGGTGTCGGTGACGATCATCCCGATCCTGGCCCCGTTCCTGCTCCGCTTCTCGGAGGGCCGGCGCCCCAGCCGCCTGGAGAGGGTGGTGCATCTCTTCGACACCAAGGTCATCACGCCGTTGCGCGAGGCCTACATCCGCGGGGTGGGGGTGGCGCTCCACCATCCGTGGGCCTTCGTGGTGCCGGCGGTGATCATGCTGGCGATATCCATGAGGCAGATGCCGCTCATCGGGCGGGACCTGATGCCTCCCATGGACGTGGGGATCATCAAGATCGCCGCGCAGGTCTACCCGAACACCTCCCTGGCGGCCGCCGAGAAGACCATGACACAGCTGGAGAAGAACATCCGCTCCCACCCGGAGGTGCAGACCATATCCTCCACGCTGGGGACGGAGCCGGCCGTCATCTCCTTCGGGTCGGGCCGGACGGCCCAGCAATGGGATATGACGGTGCACCTGAACAACCGTTTCCAGAGAAAGGCGAGCATCTGGGATATCGAGAGGGCGATCCGCCGGGAGAATGCGAATCTGCCCAATCTGGAATATCTGGATGTCTACGATTACGGCGCCACTCCGCTCTCCACCATCGGCGCTCCCGTGGATGTGATGATATCGGGGCCGGACTTGAGGGAGCTGCAACGCCTGGGGGACGAGGTGAAGCAGCGGCTGGCCGCGCAGGTGGGGGGCATCACCTCCATCAGGACCACGTGGCGGCTGGACTCGCGCGAGCTGTCGTTCCACATCAAGCCGGAGCGCGCCGCCATGTATCACATTTCCCCGGCGAAGGTGGCGGCCCAGATGCAGGGGGCGGTGAGAGGGTTGCCCTCCTCGATATTCCGGATCCCCAACGAGGATGGGCTCTTCCTGTGGGTCCAGTATCCCAGCAGGCGGCGCAGCAGCAGGGAGCAGCTGCTGAATTATCGCATCCAGACCCCCGTCGGCTCCGTGCCGGCGGCCTCGTTCGGCGAGCTGACGAGCGTGGTGGCTCCCTCGGTCATCACACGCCAGGGCCTGCAGCGCACGCTCGACGTGAAGGCCTATCGCGCGCGCATGCCCATCACGCACCTGCAGGAGCAGATCGCCAAGGCGCTCAAGTCGGTTCCCCTTCCGCCGGGCTACAAGATCACGCACGAGGGCGAGGTCAAGCTGATGAAGGCGTCCTTCAAGCGGCTGTCCATGGCCCTGGTGCTGGGCGTGGTGCTGCTGTATTTCTCCCTGGTGCCGGCGTTCCGGTCCTGGCTGCATCCGCTCACCATTCTGACGGCGATCCCCTTCGGCGTGATCGGGGCCGCGTGGGGGCTGCTGATAATGGGGCTGCACGGGTCCATGCCCTCGATGATGGGGATGATTCTCCTGGCGGGAATCGTGGTGAAGAACTCGATTCTACTGATAGATTTCATCGCGGAGGCCCGCGACCGCGGCGAGTCGGTGGAGGATGCCCTCATCGGGAGCGTGCGGGTCCGCACCCGGCCCATTCTCATGACCGCGGTTGGCACCTCGGTGGGCATGATCCCGATCGCGGCCGGCTGGGCCATCGGCCTGGAGAGGCTGGCGGGGCTGGCCGTGGTCGCCATTTACGGCCTGATGGTCTCCACCGTGCTCACTCTCATCTACGTCCCGTTGTTCTACAAGCTCTTCGGGAATGCCTCCGACCGCCTGCGCCGCGCCTTGCACCTGGCGTAGGCGGCCTGCGGCGCCCGGGGTCGGGAGGGCAGGATGGCGGGCGTGGGTAAGCCTGCACAGGCTGGGAGCCTGTGCTACTGGGCGGCGGACGAAGCAGGATGAGCAGAAACGGCCGCAGGCGGGGTGTCCGCCTCGGTGGGGTGAAGGTTTTCTTGACGCGTAGGGTGTTGGTTGGGTATACTGCGGGAGGTGGAGAGAGCCGGCAGTAGGAGGCCGTCTGCCGGCTTAGTTTTTGGTCTCCCCTGGGAGGGCGTTATGCCATCTTATGCCTATTTCTGGGGATGCTATGTGCCCGCGCGGGTGCCGTTCATGGAGAAGGCGACGCGCGTGGTCTTCGATAAACTCGGCGTGGATGTGATAGATGTCGAGGGCCTGACCTGTTGCCCCGAGAAGACGATGGTGCGCAACATGAGCCACCGGACGTGGCTGCTGACCGCGGCGCGCAACCTATCCATCGCGGAGGATGCGGGGCGGACCTTCGTGACTCCCTGCACCGGCTGCTTCTCCACCCTGAAGGGCGCGGCGGTGGAATTGCGCTCCAACCCGGCCCTCCACGAGGAGGTGAACCGGGAACTGGCCAAGGTGGGGCGGACTTACAGGGGCACGGTGGACGTGGTGCACGTGCTCGATTTGCTCTTCCAGGATTTCGGCCCCGCGGAGCTGCGGGCGCGCGTCCGGTATCCCATGACCGGCATGAAGCTGGCGGTGCACTATGGCTGTCACCTGATGCGGCCCAGCGATGAGTTGATGTTCGACGATCCCTTCTGGCCCACCAAGTTCGATCAACTGGTGGAGGCACTGGGGGCGACCAGCCTCGTCTATCCCTCCAAGATGGACTGCTGCGGCGGGCTGCTGCTGCGGGCGGGGGAGGAGGATGGGGCGCGCGCCATGTGCCGGGACAAGTTGTGGGACATAACCCGCGCGGAGGCGGACGCGCTCACCCTGGTCTGCCCCTCCTGTATGATGCAGTACGACAACATGCAGAACGCGCTCCAGCGGGCGGGCGAGAACCTGAATATGCCGGTGCTCTATTATCCCGAGCTGCTGGCGCTGGCGCTGGGGGTGGAGCCCGGAGAGTTGGGGCTGGAGCGGCACCGGGTGAAGACGGATTCCTTCGTGCAGAAGTGGGAGGAGCGGCGGGCCGACATCGACCTGGTGCGGCAGCACTGGGATTATCGCCTGCTGTCGGCGTGCGCGGAGTGCGGGGCCTGTGTGGACGACTGCCCGGTGGCGCGGGCGGACGCGGGATTCAACCCCAACGAGCTGGTGCGCGCGCTGGCCGCGGGGAGGGTGGACGAGGTGCTGGAGTCGCCGAACCTCTGGAAGTGTGTGGAGTGTTACACCTGCGCGGAGTTGTGCCCGAACAAGTATGACCAGATGAAGATACTGCGGG
>WFSF01000252.1 GCA_015486155.1 Armatimonadota bacterium | reverse complement strand
GATATGAACTTCCCCTGGAGCCACACCAGCAGCAACACGAAGGCCGCCCCGATCCCCAGCGCTCCCCTCGCCCATCCCTCGGCCGGCTGCGGCAGCCGCATGGCATCGGCCATCGGAGACAAAATGGACCATCCCGGCCACTCCCAGGGCCAGTTGTCCAGGGTGCCGGCCCCATGGCGGGGGATGGTGACCAGGATCGCCGCCAGCCCGAAAACGATGGCGACCACCGTCGCCAGGGCCGCCGCCCAGGGGAATCTCCGCGCCTTGATCCCGGCCGCCTGCAGAAGTTTGCTGCTGTGCAGCATCTGCGGCAGCGGCGTGGCGAACCCCTCGAGCATGAAGATGCTGTCCAGGGACAGCATCATGTAGAGAGAAGCCGGCCTGAAGGCCCCCGTGCCGAAAGTGCGCAGCAGCACGTCGCTGTAGCCGGATCCATAGTCGGGGAACATCACCCCCGCGCTCGTCACCAGATACGCGGTGCACAGCGAGGCCGCATAGAAGATGCCCATGAGCAGCGCGAAGCTCCACCACGACATGCCCGCGCGCAGCACCCACCACAGCATGAAGACGTTGGCCGCCACAAACCCCGCCAACGCCCAGCGGTGGGACAGCGGGGCGTATGGGTCGTACTCCTCCCGCCCCCGCCCCCAGAGGCTCCGCCAGGCCGCGGAGAGGGTGCCCCGGGATCGGTACAGAATGACGCCGAACAGCGCCAGCACGCCCCCGATCTGCATGAACCCGGCAAAAGACCAGGGCTCGATGGCGGACTGCCCTCCCCCGTGGGGAGGGATGCCGAAGCTGGCCCAGGCGAGCATGTGCAGCTGGTAGAGCACGTAGAACAACCACAGGCTCAACGAGACCTGGGTGGGAACCAGATAGCTGATGCCGATGACCGGGAAGATGATGGAGACGTACATGTCGGACCACGCGCTCCAGGGCAGGCCCATGCCGGCGAAATACCGGCCCACCGGGATGTCGGCCAGCAGGACCGTGGGGAAGGCCGGGTAGACGAGATTCATCCAGTCGCTGATGACGTGGGAGGCGGGCAGCAGCGCCCCCAGCCAAAGCAGCCTGTTGGAGAGCAGGCCGGAGCCAATGCCGGGCTTCCGGTCCTCCCCGGTCATCGCCAGCGGCAAATCCACGATGGGGAACGTGAGCCGCTGTCGATTGATCCAGTCCCCTCTCACCAGAGCGCTTAGGCAGAAGAGTGAGATCATGAGCGCGAAGAGAAAACTGCTCCATTCCATCAGCGGCCGCGCCCAGGCGCGCCACGGCACGCCCGCCCCGGCCGGGGCCCCCTCCCAGAACCAGCTCGCATACCGCGGGTCGCTCAGTTGCAGCCACACGGGGATGTGCGGGATCACCAGGGCGGCCCAGCGGTTCTCCGGGGTGCTGAAATAGAAGGGATAGATGGTGGTGACCACGATGTAGGGCAGCCCCCCGGCCTGCGCCAGCCCCACGCATACGATCGCCATCGCGTAGGCCGCCAGGAGCTCGGTGCGGGTGAAGGCCAGCGACGGAAGATAGCGCTTCCACAGCCCGTTTATCAGCACCAGCACGAAAAGGGCCGCGATGGGGCCGTTCATCACCGCCCCCGACCCGCACGTCCAGTAATCCACTACGAACGCCAGGTACGGATTGGTGACCACGAGGACGAAGACCAATACCAGCCCGAGCACGATCGCTCGCCAGCCGATTTGGGAGGGCGATCTGGCGTTGGATCTCCGGTCCTCTTCTCTGGCGAAAGGCCCTCGTTGCATGTTCCTGCCCGCGCCGGCTCAATCGTTGCCCCCCCTTCGGCGACCGCTGCCGCGTTCCTTCCCTGCGGCGACCGTTCACGCCCCGGCGCGGTTTCCCGCTCCCCCGGACATAGAAAAGGCCGGCCCCGTCGAAGGGGCCGGCCTCTCGGTTCCACATTCGTCTCAACCGACTCAGGGCATCGTATGGAATTCCTCCGTCGCCTCCGCGAACGCGTATCCGCCCGCGTCCACACCGAGCACGAACAGGAAATAGTCCGCGTCCCCGGCGAGCGGCTGCGGATCCATCGGATTCGCGGCCAGGCCCATGGTAATCCCGGGCCCGAATTGCTGGTTGAAGCGGAGGCCGGTGCGCCACCCCTCCACGATCGCGATGTGATCCAGCGCGAGCCCATCGGCCTCCTCGTGCATCACCGCCGCCACGTAGGCCACCGCGTTGGGGACGGCCTGCCACTCGATCAGGGGCACGCGGGAGGCGCCCGTCGTCGGCGGAGAGTCGACGGTGATTGCGGTCGGCGTCCCCGGCCGCAGCGTGAGCAGATGGCAGAGCTGCCTCTCCTCGGGGGGATCCCCCACCACCGCGACCGCCTTGTAGATGGTCTCTGTCGTGACCCCGGTCACCTCCCACTGGATGAAGCCGAAGTCCGTGATGTTCACGTTGACACCTGTCACCTCAGTGAAATCAACCCCATTGGAGCTGGAGTAGAGGCGGTAATCGGTGGCGTCGGTGATAAGCGGCGCGAAGATCCAGTACGTGTTGTTCGGGGACCCCGGATCCAAGGACGGCATTATCCAGCCGACCCCCCGTCGCCCCCGGAGATAGTCCAGCAGACGCACGATGTAGACCGCCATTTGCGCTCTGGTGACGGTATCCTCGGGGTGATAGGTGCCATCCCAATAACCCCGAACCAGGCCCGCATCCGCGGCCTCGCGGATCCAGGGATAGGCCCAGTAGTCCTCCGGAACATCGCTGAACGGACTCTGCGCCCGCGCCGCCGGAAGCCCGGAAACCGCCAACCCCACCACCATCACGGACAAAAGAAGCCAGCGAAGCGAAGAGGGACACCTCATGGCACTGCGCCTCCTATGAAAAGAATGTGCCGGCATGACGGCCGTGGACCTGCGCCGCGCATCTCGTCCACGCCATCGGCTCCATGCCGCAGCCAAGTTTACTCCGGCGCCACCAGCCCGCGCAAGCGTCAGTCCCTAACCCTTTGGGGCCCCGGCTGATTCTTGGGGGCCACCAGATCCTTGATGCGCGGCAGGCGTTCGTCCCATTCGTGGTCCAGGGTGGCGACGAAGGGAAGCTCTATGCCCGCCTTCTTGAACTCCTCCTGGAGCACCACCATGAAACCGCCGGTGCCCGGCTCGTAGCCGGTGCCGAGGTAGTGGGTATAGTCCACGCCGCAGGCGGGAGAGCCGTCGTTGCCGATCACCCCCACGACCTCGAAGCCCTGCTTCTGGTACTCGGTCACATCCCGCACCACCAGCCGCGCCAGCCGCTCCGTGCAGGCGCGCTCCTTCCCCAGCAGCGCCTCGCGGATGCCGATGTCCTCGCCGTCCACAATCCGCCCCCGCCGGTCCAGCCCCAGGCACTGGAGCTCCGGGCAGGGCATCTGCACGATCCCCACCCCGGCCTCCATGATCGCCTCCACAATGTCCGGCATCGCGCCCGGGAAATAAGCGCAGGTGTCAATGCGCGCGTTGTGATTCAGGATACAGTGCGCCACCAGCACCACCCGCTTGCTCCGCTTGTCTTCAAACATCGCCATGCCTCCTCATGCCCTCCAAGAGAATCCAGTATTCGCGGTTCGCAGGAATGGCGCGTTTTCCTTCCCGATCACACAACGGCCCCGGGCAGAATACTCCGCCGGAGGCGGACACCCTGCCTGTGGTCTACCATCTTGCCTGCCCCGCCCTACAGTCCTCCCTCCCTCATGTTGCCTTGCCGTGGGCGCTCTGGTAGACTGCTGGTGGGTGCCGGTGAAATCACAGATGGAGAGGACACATGCGGTATTGGCGTAAGGTCGTTCTCTGGGTATGCGCGGCGGCGGCGCTGACGGCGGCGGGCGCGTGGGCGATTCCGGCGAGTTATCTGCTGCCCTCGAATCGCGTGAAGGGCTGGCTGTGGAGGAAGCCGCCCTCGGTCTACACCCCGCGGACTCTCTATCGCCACCTCGACGGCGCGGCCGATCTCTATCTCTCCTACGGGTTCAGGCAGGCGAAGACGGTGGAGTTCTACCGCGGCCCCGAGGTGGTGACCCTGGATGTGTACGACATGGCGCGGCCCATCCAGGCGTTCGGGATTTTCGCCTCCGAGAGACCGGAGGGAGCCAAGCCCCTGAGGGCGGGCGCGCAGGGCTACACGGTCGGAGGGCTGGCCGCGTTCTGGAAGGGCCCGTTTTACGTGAAACTGTCGGTCGTGGAGGGCAAGTGCGAGGCGCTGGAGGCGCTGGCGAAGGCGGCCTCCATGTACCTGCCCGCGCCCGCGGAGCTGCCCATCGAGTTCCGCTATCTACCCACCGCGCACCGCGTGCGGGGGAGCGAGCGGTATGTGAAGCGGGACGCGCTCGGCCACCGCTTCCTGCGTGAGACCATCTCCGCCGATTACAATGTCGACGGCAAGACGGCCGCCCTGTATATCTCGGACGCGCGGGCGGGCGCGACCGCGCGCCTGGTCTACGGGAAACTCGCGGACTATTACCGCTCACGGTCCAAGGATTTCGCCCCGGTCGAGGGGCTGTGGGAGAAGGCGTTCACCGCGGTCGACGATTCCCTCGGGCGCGTGCTGGTGACCCGCCAGGGGCAGTTCGTGATCATCGCCGCCAGCAGGGAGATGACGCGCGATCAGCTGCGCGCCCTGGTCAAACAGGTGGCCCTGGTCAAGGCCGGCGGGCGGCGGGGAGGCGCGCCGGGCAAGAACAAGAGGCGGTGAACCCTGGAGGTAGGGCCTGCCGATGTCCGCCTTCGCAAGCGCAGCTTGCGGGGGGTGAGCGAATAGAGTAACGCAGTTTGGCGGGCCTGGGAAAGCCCACCCCACGGACCGGCATCCTTGTAGGGCGGCCGGGAGGAGGCGCGAGGTTGATCGAGCTGACAGTGGAGATGTCCTTTTCCGCCGCGCACCGGATCGAGGGGCACCCGGGGCCGTGCGCCCGGTTGCACGGCCACAACTATCGGGCCCTGGTGACGGTGGCGGGGGAGAAGTTGGACGACCTGGGGATGCTGGTGGATTTCGGCCGACTCAAGGACCTCTGCTCCGAGGTGATAGGGCGACTGGACCACCAGTACCTGAACGAACTGCCCGCCTTCGCCGGAGGCAACCCGACGGCCGAGGCGATCGCGCGCCACGTGTACCGGGGGGTGGCGGAGGCGG
>WFSF01000251.1 GCA_015486155.1 Armatimonadota bacterium | reverse complement strand
GTATAATCCAGGGGTGGTGCGGGGATAGCTCAGTTGGTAGAGCGCTAGCCTTCCAAGCTGGATGTCGCGGGTTCGAGTCCCGTTCCCCGCTCCATGTTGCAGATCGAGTGGAGGCCGGGTGGAATGCGTGTACCCGGCAGGGATCAGGTGCGGCTATGAGTGCGACAGAAAAGAAGGTTGCCGTAGTGCTGGTGCTGATACTGATCGCGATGGTGGCGGCGTATGTCACCACCGGGAACAAGCCGGCGGCGATGGCGCAGAGGCCCGGGGCGAGGCCGGGGCGGACGGCGCAGAGCGCGAATTCCAGCGCGGCCTGCGCTCCGACCATCGGAGGGGGGTACGCGAAGACCGAGGAGCTGGGGAAGAAAGGGGCCAAGGTGGAGGTGCTCGCCGTGGTGCCGGTGGCCCACGGCTGTCACAACAAGAGCATTGCCGAGTTGAAGAAGGAATATGAGAAGCATCCCAACGACATCCATCTCACCATCGTTGACCTGCAGGGGCCGGATGCGGCGAAGTATCGGGAGAAGGTGGGTTCTCCGTATACCCGCATTCTCATAAACGGGAAGTATCAATTCGAGGTGAAGGGCCGCAAGGTCTCGCTGGAGAAGGTGGAGGGCGCCAATTACAAGCCCTCCGATCTGGGGCAGATCATCGAGGCCGAACTGAAGAAGAAATAGGCGGGCGCTCCGCCCCGGTCGGGGGGCGGAAAAAGAGAGCGGACGGGAGTCGCGGGAAAACCGCGCCGGGGCATTGCTTGACATGCGGCGCGGTTTCTGATAGATTTGGACATTGTCTCTCCCCTGTCGCAGCCCCCTGTGCAGATGCGGGAGGTGGAGCCGCGGGTGTAAACCGGCGGAAAGCCGGTTTGGAAGCCCGGGGCGGCGGATCGGGGCAAGTCAACGAGAGGTAGGCGCGAAGTGCCGACGATCAGTCAATTGGTGAGAAAAGGACGCAAGCGAAAGCGGGCAAAGCCGACGCCGACGGTGCGGTGGGCGCTGGGCTGGCAGTTCAACGCGGCCCGCCGCAGGTTTCGGAGGGCGCCGGGGCCTCTCAAGCGCGGAGTGTGCACGCGGGTCTACACGGTGACGCCCAAGAAGCCGAATTCGGCCCTGCGAAAGGTCGCCCGCGTCCGGTTGAGCAATCGGATCGAGGTGCTGGCCTATATTCCGGGGGAGGGCCACAATCTGCAGGAGCACTCCGTGGTGCTGGTGCGGGGCGGACGGGTCAAGGACCTGCCGGGGATTCGTTATCATGTGGTGAGAGGGGTGCTGGATACGGGCGGGGTGGAGAACAGGAAACAGAGCCGGTCGCTGTATGGGGCGAAGCGTCCCAAGTAGGCGGCGCGGGCTGTTCTGGATGACGACAGGCTGACAGGAGCGGAAGCGAATATGCCCAGGAAGGGGCCAGTCACACCGAGAGTGCCGAGACCGGACGTAGTGTACGGAAGCGTGGTCATCTCCCGGCTCATAAATGTCGTGATGCGCAAGGGCAAGAAGAGCCTGGCGGAGAGGCTGGTCTACGGGGCGCTGGAGATAGTGCACGAGCGCAGCGGCAAGGACCCGCTGGAGGTCCTGGAGCAGGCGCTGCGCAATGTGATGCCTGAGCTGGAGGTGAGGCCGCGGAGGGTGGGCGGCCAGACCTATCAGGTGCCGATGGAGGTGCGGCCCTCGCGGCGCATGGCGTTGGCGCTGAGGTGGCTGTTGAGTGCGGCCAGGTCGCGGCCGGGGCGCACCATGTCGGAGAAACTGGCGGCGGAGTTGATGGACGCCGCTTCGGGGCTGGGAGCTGCGGTGAAAAAGCGAGAGGACACCCACAGGATGGCGGAAGCCAACCGGGCCTTCGCTCATTATCGGTGGTAGCAGCAGGAGCATCCGCCTGAGGCGGATGGGAAGGCAGGGAGCCGTAGGCCGTCGTGAAGCCCGGGCTGCCCTGCGATGGTTACCAGGGTCGCCCTGAAGGGCGCCAGGAAGCCTCTGCCGGCTTCTGCGCAACCGCCGGACAATACGGAAACGACGACCTATGGCGCGCGAGTATTCGCTCGACAAGACGCGTAATATTGGCTTTGCCGCGCACATTGACGCGGGCAAGACCACCACGACGGAGCGGGTCCTGTACTACACGGGACGGGTTCACCGCATCGGCGAGGTGGACGAGGGCGCGGCCACCATGGACTGGATGGCCCAGGAGCAGGAGCGGGGCATCACCATCACTGCGGCCGCCACCACCTGCCTTTGGCGGGACCATCGCATCAACATCATTGACACCCCCGGCCACGTGGACTTCACGGTGGAGGTGGAGCGGTGTCTGCGGGTGCTGGACGGCGTGGTGGCGCTCTTCTGTGCGGTGGCGGGGGTGCAGCCCCAGTCGGAGACGGTGTGGAGGCAGGCCAATCGTTATGGCGTGCCCCGCATCGCGTATGTGAACAAGATGGACCGCGTGGGGGCGGATTTCCATCGCGTGCTGCACGCCATGCGGGAGCGGCTGGGGTGCCGGGCGGTGGCCGTGCAGCTGCCGCTGGGGCAGGAGAGCGATTTTCGCGGGGTGGTGGACCTGATTCGCATGAAGGCCTACGTGTGGGTGGATGAGACGGGACGGGAATACCGCGAGGAGCCTGTCCCGGAGAGCATGATGAATCTGGTGCGGCGGTTCCGGGAGGCGCTGGTGGACGCGGCCGCCGAGACCGACGAAGAGTTGATGCAGAAGTACATCTCAGGTGAAGAGTTCACGGAGGAGGATATCCGGAAAGGGCTGCGGCGGGGCACCCTGCGCTACAACATGGTGCCGGTGCTCTGCGGGGCCTCCTACCGCAACAAGGGCGTTCAGCCTCTGCTCGACGCGGTCGTGGACTATCTTCCTTCTCCGTTGGACGTGCCGCCCGTGCAGGGCCGGCACCCCGTGACCGGGGAGGCGGTCACCCGTCGGCCGGACGACGAGGAGCCGCTGTCTGCGCTCGCCTTCAAGGTGGCCGCCGACCGAAACGTGGGACAACTGGTGTATGTGCGCATCTACTCCGGCACCCTGAAGCGGGGCATGACCGTGTACAACTCCACCAAAGGAGTCTCGCAGCGGGCGGGGCGGCTGTTGAGGATGCACGCCAACCGGCGGGAGCAGCTCCAGGCGGCCTATGCGGGAGATATCGTGGCGGTGGTGGGGATGGACAAGGCCGCCACCGGCGACACCCTGTGCGAGGAAAGCGCCCCGATTATCCTGGAGACGATCGAGTTCCCGGAGCCGGTGATCTCAGTGGCGGTAGAGGCGCAGAACCGCGCGGAGGAGGACAAGCTGGTGGAGGCGCTGAGGGCCCTCGCGGACGAGGATCCCACCTTCCGCAGTTACACCGACCCGGACAGCGGGCAGATCATCATCTCCGGCATGGGCGAGCTGCACCTGGACATCCTGGTGGAGCGGCTGCGGCGCGAGTTCGGGGTCCATCCCCGCGTCGGGCGGCCGCAGGTGGCCTACCGGGAGACGATCAGGGAGCCGGCCACTGCGGAGGGCAGCTACATCCGTCAGACGGGCGGCCGGGGGCAGTATGCGAAGGTCACCCTGCGCGTCTCCCCGCGGGAGTCCGGGACGAGCGTGGTCTTCGTGGACGAGACAAAGGGCGGCGTGATCCCGCGGGAGTTCATGCCCGCGGTGGAGGCCGGGGTGCGGGAGGGTTGCGCCAGCGGTCCACTGGGCGGCTTCCCGGTCACGGATGTAGAGGTGGCGGTGGTGGACGGATCCGCGCACGAGGTGGATTCCTCGGAGATGGCGTTCAAGATCGCGGCCTCGGAGGCCTTGAGGGAGTGCCTGTTGCGCGGGAAACCGGTGCTGCTGGAGCCCATCATGAAGCTGGAGATCGTGTGCTCGGAGGACCGGATGGGCGAGGTGCTGGGCGACCTCAACAGCCGGCGGGCGCACGTCACGGGGATCAACGCTTCGCCGGGCGGCATGCAGACCATTACGGCGCTGGTGCCGCTGGCGAACGCTTTTGGATATGCGACGGCGCTGCGCAACCTCACTCAGGGGCGCGGCGATTACACCATGGAGCCCTCGCACTACGCGGAGGTGCCCGAAGAGGCGAGCCCGCCGGAGGTGAAGGGATCCTCCGCGGTCAGGGCCGCCTGACAAGAGCAAACCCAACAGGGAGCATTGAGCGATGGGGAAGGCAAAATTCGAGCGAACGAAGCCGCACATAAACGTGGGAACGATCGGGCATGTAGACCACGGGAAGACGACGTTGACGTCGGCGATCACGCACACGCTGGCGAAGGCGGGGATGGCGAAGGAGCTGGCGTATGAAGAGATCGACTCGGCGCCGGAGGAGAAGGAGCGGGGGCTGACGATCCAGATTTACCATGCGGAGTACGAGACGGAGAAGCGGCACTATGCGCACGTAGACTGTCCGGGGCATGCGGACTACATCAAGAACATGATCACGGGGGCGGCGCAGATGGACGGGGCGATTCTGGTGGTATCGGCGGCGGACGGACCGATGCCCCAGACGCGGGAGCACATCCTGCTGGCGAGGCAGGTGAACGTGCCCTCGATCGTGGTGTTTCTGAACAAGGTGGACATGCTGGACGACCCGGAGTTGCTGGAGCTGGTGCAGATGGAGGTGAGGGAGCTGCTGAACAAGTACGAGTTTCCGGGGGACGAGATTCCGGTGATTGCGGGGAGTGCGATCAAGGCGCTGGAGTGCGGGTGTGGGAAGCGGGAGTGCGAGTGGTGCGGGAAGATCTGGGAATTGATGGATGCGGTGGACGAGTACATCCCGACGCCGGAGCGGCCCATAGACCAGCCGTTCCTGATGGCGATCGAGGACGTCTTCACGATCACCGGGCGGGGGACGGTGGTGACGGGGAGAGTGGAGAGGGGGGTAGTGAAGG
>WFSF01000250.1 GCA_015486155.1 Armatimonadota bacterium | reverse complement strand
CTCTTCCCTCCAGCATCTCCCTCTGGGCGGCCAGGTAATCCGCCACCTTGCCGATGTCCCGCCAGTAGCCGGGAAGGCTGAACCCGTAGAAGGGCGCGCCGGACTCCACCAGCCTGGGAAAGAGATTGAATCCATAGTCGTAGAACCCCTCGGGGGGGATGAGGTCCAGGATCTCCGGCTCGAACAGGTAGATCTGGGTGTTCGCGGTGTTGCTGGGAGACGGGCCTTTGGGCTTCTCGATGAAGGTCTCGATGCGCCCGTCCTCGGCGGTGACCACGATGCCGAACTGGGAGGTCTCCTCCACCTCCACCAGGCCGATGCTGGCCACCGCGCCCGCCTGGCGGTGGCGGCGCAGCAATTCGCTCAGGTCCATGTCGGTGAGGTCGTCGGAGCCGATCACGAGGAACGTGTCGTGCTTCAGGAAATCCTCGCAGCGCTTGGTGCCCCCGGCCGAGCCGAGCAATTCCTCCTCATGGCTGTAGTGAAGGGAGACCCCGAACTCGCTTCCCTCCCCCAGCGCCCCCTCGATCGCGGCGGCGCGGTAGTGGACATTGGCCACCACCTCGTCGAACCCGTGCCGGGCCAGGTGCTCCAGCACATACGCGGCCACCGGCCGGTTGGCGATGGGCAGCAACGGCTTGGGCAGATGGTCCGTGAGCGGCCGCATCCGCTCCCCCACCCCGGCCGACAGCATCAACGCTCTCATTCCCACAGGTCCCCTTCCTCGATTTGTGAACGGCTCGCCTATTATGCCATTTCCGGGCCGAAGGGAAAAGTGCCGGACGGCCCCAGACGGCCCCCCGGCAACGCCCCCCCTCTTTCATCGAATACCGAATCCATTGGGGCGCGGCGCAAGGGCCAACCTTACGGGACCCCGCCGCAGCGGGGTCCCGCGTCTATCTCAAGAGGGCGCGTCACCGGTCCGTCGGGCAACGCGGACTCGCACCCTGCCTCATATATTTCTCTCAAGGCGTGATGGTGAACTCCGGCCTGAGGTTCACCTCGTTCATGTTCCCGTCCTGGTCCTCCACGCTCACCACCAGCACGTAGTCCCCGGCCGCGAGCCCGGAGGGAATGTCCCAGGAGACCGCGAGATAGGGTACGCCGGAGCTGAGCGCGGCGTTGCGCGCGGCCTCGATATTCGCCGCTGAGAGCGAACAGACCGCGGTGTAGTCGCCGGCCGCGGGGTTGTTCGGCGCGGCCGCGGCGCGCAACTCGAACTTGATGTCCCAGGATCCGTCGTGGGCCAACTCCGCGCCCAGGCGGGCGGCGTCGAACACGACGTAAGCATAGCCCGGATCGGAGGCCGGTCCGCCGGCGACCGCGGCCCATCCGTAGTAGTCGTCCGCGGCCGGGTCGGAGGCGGCAATGGCCGGCCCGCCCAGGATCACCCCGCTGGCCCGGCTCTGGATGAAGGCGCGGTAGACATACACCGCCATCTGGTCCCGCGTCACTTCCTTGCTCGGTCGGTAGGTGCCGTCGTCGTACCCATGAACGATGCCGTGGGCGACCGCGTACTCGATCGCGTCATAGGCCCAGTAATCGGTGGGCACGTCCGGGAAGCTGGGCGTGTCCGGCCCCGGCGGCAGGTCGAGCGCGCCGTACACTCCGCGGGCGGTGTAGACCGCCATCTGGTCCCGGGTGACGATGAGGGAGGGCCGATAGGTCCCGTCGTCGAACCCCTGGACGAGGCCGGCCGCGGCCAGGGCCTCGATATAGGGGGCCGCCCAGTGGGTGGCCGGAACGTCCACGAACGTCCCTTGATAGGAGCCGATCTTCAGATTCAGCGAGCGCGCCATGTAGACCGCCATCGCCGCGCGGTCCACGGCCAGGGAGGGCCGGTAATCTCCCTCCGGGAATCCCTGCACCACCATGGGCACGCGCCCCGCGCACTCCTCCACATAGAACCTGGCCCACTCCCCCTCCGTGCCGGGCTGGATGTCGGGGAAGCGGCTGATGACCACGTTCGTCTCCACCAGCGCGCCCTCCACCGCCCGGTCGCCGTGCAGCAGGGTCAGATTGAGCGGGATTCCGTCCGTCCGTCCGGGCTGCTCCGGGGAGACCGGGGGCGAGTAGCTGAGCGTGGAGAGCGGAGGCGCCGTCACCTCCACATCGAAGGTTGCCTGGCAACCGGGGCTGACATCGTCCTCCAGCGTCTGCGGGGTTACACCCCACCGGTCGATGCCCTGGTACGGACCCAGCGCGAACCCGCGGGTCTCCGTCCACGCGTCATCGCCGGTGTTCTCCAGCACGATTTCCGCACTGGCGCTGTCCCCCCGGGAGAGCGACTCCGGGGCCTCCACATCCACCACAGAGGCGTGGGAGGCCGGGCCGAGCACGGTGACCTCCACCGTTCCGCTGGCGGTGAGAGAGGGAGAACCGCAGCAGGTGGCGCTGACGGTCAGCGTGACGGTCATGTCATCGGAGCCGGAGTTCACCGGCGCGGTATAGGTGGGATTCTCTACGTCGGCCGAGGGGGAGAAGGTGCCCCCCGCGCCCCCGTCGTCCCAGTGCCAGGAGGCAATATCGTGTCCGGCGGTATCCACCGCGGTGGCGGTCAAATCGGTCGTTCCGCCGGAGTCCACCATCGTTGGCGCGGCCTGCGCCTCCACGCTGAGGCTGTGCTGGCCGGTGCGCACGGTGAGCGCGACGGAGTCGGACGCAGTCTCGGGATCGGACCCGTCACAGGTCGCCGTCACCGTCAGGGTGACGATCATGTCATCCGGGCTGGGATTGGCCGGCGCGGTGTAGGTGGGGTTCTGGACGTCGGCCGAGGGGGAGAATATGCCTCCCGCGCCCCCGTCGTCCCAGGACCAGGAGGCGATCCCATGGCCCCGGCTGTCCGCGTAGGTCGCGCTCAAGCTGGTGGCGCCGCCGGAGTTCACCGCCTCCGGGTCGGCCGCCGCGGACACCGACAGGGTGTGCGGGGCCGGCTGCACCGTGAGCGCCACGGAGTCGGAACTCGTCTCCGGCGTCGGACCGTCACAGGTGGCCGTGACCGTGAGGGTCACCAGCATGTCATCGTCCCCATCGTTCACCGGCGCGGTGTAGGTGGGATTCTGCACCTCGGCCGAGGGCGAGAAGGTCCCGCCCGCGCCCCCGTCATCCCACTGCCAGGAGGCGATCCCATGCCCCCGGCTGTCCGCGTAGGCGGCGGACAGGTCCGTGGACCCGGCCGAGGCGACAATGCCCGGCGAGGCGGAGGCGGACACGGTGAGCTTGTGGTCCACCGGATGCACCGTTACCTGCGTCGCGTCTGTGGCGGTGAGCTGTCCGCCGTTCAGCGGGCTGTCGCAGGTGGCGGCGACCGTGAGCGTCACCGCCAGATCGCCCTCCGAGAGATTCTGCGGCGCGGTGTAAGTGGGATTCTGCACCTCGGCCGAGGGCGAGAAGCTACCTCCCGCGCCCCCGTCATCCCAGTGCCAGGAGGCGATGTCGTGGCCGTGGCTGTCGGTGTAGGCCGCGGAGAGATTCGTCGTACCCTCCGACTCCACCGTCTGCGGAGCCGCCGAGGCGCTCACGGAGAGCTCATGGGGCACCGGGTGCACCGTGAGGGAAACCGATCTGCTTCCGCTGGCCGGGTCCGGGCCGTCGCAGGTGGCGGTGACCGTCAGCGTCACCGACAGATCCGCGTCCCCGGTGTTCTCCGGCGCGGTGTAGGTGGGGTTCTGGACGTCGGCCGAGGGCGAGAAGCTCCCTCCCGCGCCCCCGTCATCCCACGCCCAGCTCGCCGCGTCGTGACCGTGGGTGTCCGAGAAAGTGGCAGACAGAGCGCTCTCTCCCTCCGAGTCCACCGTATCGGGCGAGGCCGAGACGTTCACCGATACCGAGTGGGGCACCGGGCGAACTGTGAGCGTGGCGGCATCGCTGGCGGTGAGGGGAGTCTCTCCCGCGCAGGTCGCGGTGACGGTGAGGGTGACCATCACGTCCGTGTCCCCGTGGTTTTCCGGCGCGTGATAGGTGGGGTTCTGGACGTCGGCCGAGGGCGAGAACGAGCCCCCCGCGCCCCCGTCGTCCCAGTGCCAGGAGTCGATCTCGTGGCCGCGGCTGTCATCATAGGAGGCGGTCAGGCTGGCGGCTCCGCCCGACTCCAGGGCCGGCGGATCCACCGAGGCCGTCACCGTGAGCGTATGCGGCACCGGATCCACATCCAAGTTCACCGAGTCGCTCGCGGAGATCGGGTCCGGCCCGTCGCAGGTGGCGGTAACGGTGAGAACGACGTTTCTCTCGTCATCGTCGGTGTTGACCGGCGCGGTGTAGGTGGGATTCTGCACCTCGGCCGAGGGCGAGAAGCTCCCTCCCGCGCCCCCGTCATCCCAGTGCCAGGAGGCGATGTCGTGGCCGCGGCTGTCGGTGTAGGCGGCGGTCAGGCTTGTGGTGCCGCCGGAGGGGACGGTATCCGGGTCGTCCGAGGCGGTGACCGAGAGCGTGTGGGCGATCGGCTCCACGGTGAGCGTCACGCTGCCCGAACCCCTCTTGGGGTGCGATCCGTCACAGAGCGCGCTCACCGACAGGGTTACCGCCAAATCATCGTCGCTCAGGTTTTCCGGCGCGGTGT
>WFSF01000249.1 GCA_015486155.1 Armatimonadota bacterium | reverse complement strand
TCATACCCCGACCTGCCCCCCGCCACCAGAGCCTTCTCCTTGCCTTTGAGGTCGAGCGCCTCCAGCATCCTCCCCACGGTGAGCGGCGCCAACACCACTTCGCCGTATTCCGCGCACACGTCTTCGTCTCCATAGGCGTCCGCGCGCCGGTCGGCCGCCGCGAACAGGTGCCGCGGCACCCGGCCCATCGCATTCAGGATGCGCACATCGTGAATCCCCTCCTTGCGCAATCTCCCCACCATCGCGGCTCTCTGGCGGGCATAATCGTCCTGAGCGGCAAATGCGGAGCTGGCGGCCGCGAGCATCAGGGCGCCTGTCAGCCACCACAGAGCGCGTCTCCGCACCCCCCTCGACCATCCGTCATCAGCCCGCGTCCGCCGCATTCACGTCCCTTTCTGCGACATGCTTCGCGTACCCGCGGCCCTCGAATGATAAACCTTCGGCGCGGAGAAGCGCCTCCCCTCTCCGCGGGCGGAGAGACGGCCGCGCCCGCCGACGCCGCGCGCAGATTTCCGCGCTCGGCAGGAATCATGGGGACTGCGTGGTAATTGTCCCAGGGTTCCTCATTGGGGGGACGATGACCCATCAATTCAGTGCCGCGCGGCGGGAAGAAATCATGTCTGGCTATCCAATAGTGACGAAACGGAGACTGGCCCCGAGCATCACCCTGCTGGAGGTGAAGGCCCCGCGGGTGGCCCGCAAGGCTCACGCCGGGCAATTCGTGATGTTACGCGTCTCCGAGCAGGGCGAGCGCATTCCCCTCACCATCGCCGACAAGGCCCCCGAAAAGGGCACCATCACCATCGTCTTTCAGAGCATCGGCTTCACCACCAAGCAACTGGCGGCGATGGAGGCGGGGCAATCCCTCGCCGACGTGCTCGGCCCGTTGGGGAGAGAAACCGAGGTGGAGAAGGTGGGCCGCGTGGTCTGTGTGGCCGGCGGAGTCGGGATCGCCTTCATCTACCCGGAGATCAAGGCCTTCGCGGAAGCCGGAAATGAAGTCATCTCCATCCTCGGCGCGCGCAACAAGGACCTGTTCTTCTTCGTAGACGAGATCCGGGACCTCAGCTCCGAACTCCATCTCTGCACCGATGACGGCACCCTGGGCGCCCACGGGCTGGTGACCGATGTGCTGCGCGGGCTGCTGGAGAAGGGCGAGCGATACGACAAGTGCATCGCGATCGGCCCCATCCCCATGATGCGGGCCACCACCGCGCTGACCAAGGAGTGGAATCTCCCCACCCTGGTCAGCCTCGACCCCATCATGGTGGACGGCACGGGCATGTGCGGCTCGTGTCGGGTGACGGTGGGCGGAGAGGTCAAATTCGCCTGTGTGGACGGCCCGGACTTCGACGGCCACCAGGTGGATTTCGATGAATTGGCCAAGCGCAAGCGGGCCTTCGTGGAAGAGGAGCAGTGCCTCCTCGCCCAGGCCGCGGAGGAGCTGGAAAAGCAGCGAGACGATACCAATACCGAGACACCTTCATAGGCGAGAATGACGATGAGCGACGATTCAGCAGCCGGCAAGAAGAAGCATGGAAGCGGAGAGCCCAGGAACCCCCTCCCGCGGCGGTCCCCCGAGGAGCGGGCGAAGGATTTCCAGGAGGTAGCCCTCGGATTCACCCGCGAGGCCGCGCTCGCCGAGGCGAAGCGCTGTCTCCAGTGCAAGCGGCCGAGCTGTGTGCGCGGCTGCCCGGTGGGGATTGACATCCCCGGCTTCATCCTCGCCCTCAGCGAGGAGCGCTACGAGGACGCGGTGCGGGTGCTCAAGGACAAGAACAACCTCCCCGGCATCTGCGGGCGGGTCTGCCCCCAGGAGACCCAGTGCGAGGCCGCCTGCATTCTGGGGCGCAAATCGGAACCGGTGGCCATCGGCGCGCTGGAGCGGTTCGTGGCCGACTGGGAGCGGAACAACCTGCCCATCGCCGAACCCCGCTCCCCCTCCCCCGAGGCCGCCAAGGTCGCCGTCATCGGCTCCGGCCCGGGGGGATTGACCGCGGCCGCGGACCTCGCCCGCTACGGCTACCGGGTGACCCTGTTCGAATCCCTCCATGCGCCCGGGGGCGTGTTGCGCTACGGCATCCCCGAGTTCCGGCTCCCGCGCGAGATCCTCGACCGGGAGGTGGAGTACGTCCGGCGCCTCGGCGTGGACATCCAGACCGACGTGCTGGTGGGGCGCACGGTCACGCTGGCCGAGCTGTTCGAGGAGGAGGGGTATCAGGCGGCCTTTATCGCCACCGGGGCGGGGCTGCCCTTCTTCATGCACATCCCCGGCGAGAACCTGGCGGGGGTGTACTCGGCCAACGAATTCCTGACCCGCGTCAACCTGATGAAGGCCTACGAGTTCCCCCGCTACCACACCCCCGTCAAGGTCGGGAAACGCACCGCGGTGATCGGGGGGGGCAACACCGCGATGGACTCCTGCCGCTGCGCGCTCCGACTGGGCTCCGAGGTCACCCTGCTCTACCGGCGGACGCGGGCGGAAATGCCCGCGCGCGCCGAGGAGGCGGAGAACGCGCTGGCCGAGGGGGTAATCCTCGAAGAGCTGGCCGTGCCGGTGCGCATGATCGGCGACGACGACGGCCACGTGGCCGCGGTGG
>WFSF01000248.1 GCA_015486155.1 Armatimonadota bacterium | reverse complement strand
CCCCCAGGTCCGCGTCCAGAAACAGCAACCGGTCTCCCGTTGCGTGTTCCACCCCCGCGCGGAGCGCCGCCCCCTTGCCCCGGTTTCTCGGCAGCGTCACCACCCGGTCCGCGCCCGCCTCCCCGGCGGCCGCGCCGGTCCCGTCGGTGGATCCGTCGTCCACCACGATCACCTCGTCCACGCCGGGGACCGCACGCGCGCCCCGCACCGTTTCCGCGATGGTGTCCGCGGCCTGATAGGCGGGAATGATGACTGAGACGGACATTGGGCTACCGGCCGCCGGCCGGAGCGGCCGGGGGCAGCAGGCGGTCTGCGGTTTCCTTCACCCCGTAGTTCCCCTCGGCTCCCGCGAGCACCAACACCAGCGCCAGCCTGCCGGCGAGAGTGTCAACGTTGTCCACCGTGGGAATTCCCTTCGATTCATAGGCGGGCACGCATGTGATCTTCGCCTCCGTACTCTCACAGCCCACCACCCGCACGTGATCCTTCAGGAGCGCATCTATCAGGGGAAGGTCAATCCGCTCCACCGCGCCCTGATCGCTCTTGCTCAGTCCCCCCACGAGCACCACGTAGTCCACCCTAACCGAATAGTCCGCGTCCGAGCTCGTGCGTACCAAGCCGTCGTCCCTCAGGTTTCCTATCAGTCTGCTCCTCCCTCTCGCCAGGTCCCTGCCGAGGGCCTGCGCGAGCACGGAGCGGAAGTGCACCCCGGGTGGAGGATAGAGCAACAACTGTTGCGACAGCCGATCCTTGTCCGCCTTCGTCAGCTTCACGAACTTGTCGGTGATAGTGGTCGTGGAGGTCACGACGGCCCCGGCCTGCTTCATCAACGCCCGTAGATTATTGGGCAGGGGATTGCTGCCGAAGTCGTGGTCCAGCACGATCGCCACCCGTTTTCCCCGGAGGCGGTCTGCGATCACCCCTGCGGAGGCCTCCTTTGCGATGGTCTCTTGCTCCTGTAACTGCTTGCGAAGCTCCGCGGTGGTCTCCTCGTGCGATTTGGCCAGCTCCTGCTGTTGCTTTCTCAAGTCCGCCAGCCGCTGTTCAAACTCCTCGGGGCTGGAGGTGAGGCCGATCCCTATGAGCACGCCGAGCAACAGCGCGAGAAAGACGGCAAGGAGACTTCCCACATGATATCGGTAGGTGATCGCCACTGCACTCTCCTGTCAACAAGCCAGAGGGCTCAGAAATGGAGCGACCCGAAGAATCTGCTCAACCTCATCAACCAGAGTTCCAGGGTGACGCGTACATTTGCGTTGGCCAGAAACAGCACCGTGGCCAGCAATCCCGCGGCGGCCACGATGTACACCAGAAACCGGGCCGACTCCCCGGCCGGATAGAGCCTGCTTATGCCCTT
Organism: Armatimonadota bacterium; assembly: GCA_015486155.1. Lineage (GTDB taxonomy): Bacteria > Armatimonadota > Hebobacteria > Hebobacterales > Hebobacteraceae > S016-27. The sequence goes on along the minus strand of WFSF01000248.1, from coordinate 8,067 downwards.
CGCATCCACCAGGATCGACCCCACCTTCAACCTGACCAGGAAGGTGGATGACATGCCCCCGCGCGCCTTGGCGAGGAACTCGCCAAGCGAGAAATGCGTGCCCACGGCTACGATCAACTCCGCCCCGTGCTCGTAGGCCAGGAGCATCACCACATCCTCGCTGGTGCCAAGGCCGGGCAGCACCACGCTGGGGAGGCCCATCCGGTCGAGACGCTCCTTCCCGGGCGCGGTCCCGTCCGGGTAGGCGTGCACGATCAACTCCGCCCCGCATCTCAGCGCCTGGTCGGAAACGCTGTCCATGTCCCCGATGATGATGTCGGGCCGATGTCCCTCCTGCAACAACAGATCGGCCCCGCCGTCCACCCCGATCAACACCGGCCGCATGGTGTCAATGTAGCTGCGGATGGCGCGCAGATCCTGGGCCGCATCCGTGCCGCGCACCACGATGAGGCACTGGCGATTCCGGAGGCGGGTGCGAATCTCGGGCATCTCCGCGGAGTCCAGGAGCAAGGTCTGCTCATTCGCCACGAAACTCATCGTGTTCTCGACGAAGCGCGCCAGCTCCCCGCTCACGTTCAGCCGCGCGGTGGCGATCTGGGCCGCCAGCGTCGCCTCCGTGAGCACCTGTCCCCCGCCCAGCAGCGCGCCCTCCCGGTAGATGGCCCCGTCCACGATCTCCAGCTGATCCCCGTCCTTCACCTGCTGGATGACGTAATCCCCCACCTCGTCGATCACCGGAATGCCCTTGCGCAATAGAATCCCGGGGCCGGGGTGAGGAAAGCGGCCGGAGAGAGACCTGCGGGCGTTCACCACCGCCGCCACGCGCTTTCCGGCCAGCGCGTCCGCGCAGGGCGCGTCGAGGTCCGCGTGGGAGATGACCGCTATCTCCCCGGGGCCCAGGCGGTGAATCAGACGCTTGGTGCGACGGTCAACCTTCGCTCGTCCTTGCACGCGCATGAACGGTTCACCGCCTCAGCGGTGGCTCCCCCAGCCCAACTTGCCGCGCAACTTGGCGTAGAAACTGTAATCCGGGGGGCTCACGAGATGGGCGGAGAAGGGGGCCTCCTGCACCTCGACGCGGTCCCCCGTCACCAACGAGAATCCCTCCTGTCCGTCCGCGGTGAGAAACACGTCCTCGCCGCGGGGGTCGGGAAGCGAGACCTCCACCACCCGCTTCGCCGGAACCACCAGGGTCCGCGCGGAGAGCGTATGGGGGCAGATGGGCGCGATGATGACCACCCGCGCCTCGGGGTCCACCGCCGGCCCTCCGGCGGAAAGCGCATAGCCGGTGGAGCCTGTGGGGGTGGCGACGATCATTCCATCCGCCGGCAGGTCCGACACCCGTTCGCCGTCCACCGAGGTGACGATCCGGAAGAGGCGCGAAAACGCTCCTTTCCCCACCACCACGTCGTTCAACGCGGAGAAGGAGGCGACCGACTTATCCTTCCTCCACACCGTCGCCTGCAACATCAGCCTCCGTTGCACCCGGAACCGTCCCTCCATGATATCGGCGAGTCCCCCCAGCATGTCGGACCGGGGAATGGAGGCGAGGAACCCGAATCCTCCCAGGTTGATTCCGACCACGGAAAGCCCGCGCGGCGCGGCCAGCCGCGCCGTCTTCAGGAAGGTCCCGTCGCCGCCCAGCGAGAGCATCAGGTCCGCCCGCTCCACCAGTTCATCGGGGCCGGCGGCGAGTTCCTCGAGGCCCAATCCGCGGGCGTGCTCCTCCAGGATCCGCGCCTCGACCCCGCGCGCGGAGAGCCATCCCAGCAGCTCGCGCACCGCGTCGGCCACCCGACGCTTGTGCCGGGCCGCGAGAATACCCACGCACTTCAACGCGGTGGGGTCGAACGTATTCGCCTGCCCCGGCTCTCCGGAAGTGGCTCTCATGCTACTCCCCCGCGTTCAAGCGGTCGAGATTGCGCTTGGCGTCGGCGAGTTCGGGATCGGCCTTCAGCGCCAACTTGTACTCCGCGATCGCCGCCTTCTTATTGCCCTGCCGCTCGTACACCACGCCCAGGTTGTTGTGCGCGGGCGCGTAATTCGGATCGATGGAGAGCGCCTTTCGATAGCACTCGGCGGCCTTGTCCAGCAGCCCGAACTGCTCGTAGACCAGACCGAGATTGTTCTGGGCGGCCACGTCCTTCGGGCGCAGCTTCACCAGTTTCTCGTACTCCCGCCGCGCGTCGTCATACCTCTCCAGGTGAAGGTAGGCCGAGGCGAGCGCCTCGCACACCGCCGCATCGTCGGACCGGCGCTCGGCCAGCGCCGACCACACCTTCACCGCCTGCTCCTCATCTCCCAACCGCGCGTGAGCCAGCCCCAGATTGAAGGCCGCGGCATAGTTCTCGGGATTCTCCTTGAGCGCCGCCGCGAAATGCTCCACCGCCGCGGTCAACTCCCCCTCCCCCATCTCCATCGCCCCGAGGTTGACCAGCGCGTTCACCGCCTTCGGGTTCAGTTTCACCGCCCTCTGAAAACTCTGCTTCGCCTTTTCCTTGTCCCCGAGCTGCCGCTGGCAGAGGCCCAGGTTGTAGTAGCCGGAGGAGCTCTTGGGGTCCAGTGAGACCGCCTTCTGGAATGCATCCCGCGCCGCCTGATACTCCTTGCGCCCGTATCGCAGCAACCCCAGGTTGAGGTAGACGGTTGGATCCTTGCTGCCCTGGGCCGCCAGTTTTTCCAGCTGGGCGGTAGCCTCTTTCTGCTGTCCCGCCTTTTTCAGCGCCAGCGCGAGATTGAGCCGGAACGACTGCGTCTTCGGGGCCAGTTCCACCGCCTTCTGATAGGCGGCGATGGCCTGCGCCATCTTTCCCGCGCGTTCCCGCGCCACCCCCAGGTTGTTGTAGGCCTGCGCGTTCTTCGGCTCCAAATCCACCGCCACCAGGAATTCACCCTCGGCCCGGTCGAGGTTATCCAGCGCCAGGTAGACCGTCCCCAGATTGTAATGTGGAGCCGCGTAGTGGGGCTGTAGATAGATAGCTTGCTGGTAATGCTGCACCGCCTCTGCCGACTTGCCGATGGCCCAGTACGCGCTTCCCAGGTTGTTCTCGGCCTCGGGCATCTTCGGGTCCAGCTCCAGCGCTTTGCTCAAGCTGGTGATGGCGTCCTGGTATTTCCCCAGGCGCAGCTGCGCGGAGCCCAGCCACGCGTACGAGGCGCCGTCCTTGGGGTGCTCCTTTACGGCCTGGGAAAAGCGCTCCGCGGCCGCCTGATAGTCCCCCTTGTTGAAGAGAGCGATCCCCTCCGTCAGGGGATCTGCGGCCGCCGGCGAGACAAACGCCAGCAGGGCCGCCGGCAACAACAGGGAAATGATCCGGAGACGAGCTGACATTCACCTACCCCCGTCGCGCAGGCGAGCAACCAACTGCATTGCCCGCCCCAATACTGGAAAACCAACCGAATCCTGGTGCATCCCAGGGAGTATATCATGGCGCGCGCGCCTTAGCAACCCGGCAGGTAACGTCTCCGCCTGCGCAGAACCTCTCCCACAATTCCGGCGCCTCACAGGCCCCAGGAGAGACACGAAATGAAACTCGCCTTCAGCACCCTCGGCTGTCCGGAGTGGGACATCAACCAAATCCTCGACTCCGCCAGGAAACATGGATATGAGGGGGTGGAGCTGCGCTTCTACCGCGGCTCCTTCGACCTCGCCTCGGCCCTCGCCGAATTTCCCGGCGGGCCCGGGGAGTTTCGCCGGCGGTTCGAGGGCGCGGGAATAGAGATCTGCTGCCTGGACACCTCGGTCGTGCTCAGCGAGCCGGGGGACTCCATCGCCGAGGGGGAGAAAAATATCGAGCTCGCGCTCGCCCTCGGCGCGCCGTATCTGCGCGTCTTCGGGGGCGATGTTCCCGAGAACGAGACCCGCGAGTCCTGCCTGAAACGGGCGGCCGACAAACTTTCCCGGCTGGGAGAGGCCGCCGACCGACAGGGGCTCCGGGTGCTGCTCGAAACCCATGACGCCTTCTCCTCGGGCAAACAGGTGGCCGAGCTCCTGGAGGCCGCGGGGGACAAGGGCCTCGGGGTGATCTGGGATGTCCACCATCCGGTCGCGATGGGCGAGACCCCCGCGGAGACCGCGCGTCTGATCGGGGGCCGCACCTATCACGTGCATGTGAAGGACGGCAAGGGGGGAAATGAACTCACCCTCCCCGGCGAGGGCGACGTGCCCCTGGAGGAGACGATAAAGGAACTGCACGGGCTGGGGTATCGAGGCTATCTGTCCTTCGAGTGGGAGAAGGCGTGGGTTCCGGAGCTGCCCGACCCGGAGGTCGCCTTCCCCCAGGCCGCGCGGTATTTCAGCGAGTTGCTGCAGAAGCTCGGCATCCCGCGCGGCTGACCGCGCCCGCTCAGCCCTGCAACAGCTCCCCGGCCTGCTGGATCTGCTCCTTCACCCGCTCCGGCGCAGTCCCGCCCGGCGAGCGCTTCGTCTGCACCGCCCCCTCGGGGGAAATGACCTCTGCGATATCCGGCCCGAACTCCTGGCTGAAGGACCGCCATTCCTCCAGCGACATCTGCTCAAACCCAATGCCCTGCTTCTCGCAGTACTTCACTATCTGCCCGACGATCCCGTGCGCCTGCCGGAAGGGAATCCCCTTCCTCACCAGGTAGTCGGCCACCTCGGTGGCGGTGAGGAATCCCTTCTCCAGCGCCCCCGCGATCCTCTCCGCGTTCACGGTGGAGGTGCCCAGCATCTCCTTCATCACCTCCAGCGCAATGCACAGGGTGTCCACCGCGTCGAAGAGCGATTCCTTGTCCTCCTGGAGGTCGCGATTGTAGGTCATCGGCAACGCCCGCAGCACGGTGAGCAGGGAGATCAGGTCGCCGAACACCCGCCCCGACCGCGCGCGCACCAGCTCCGCCGGGTCGGCGTTGCGCTTCTGGGGCATTATGGAGGACCCCGTGCACCAGGCGTCGGCCAGGGTGATGAAGCCCAGTTCCACCGTAGACCAGAGCACGATCTCGTGGGCCAGCTGCGACAGGTGCACCATCTCCAGCGCCGCCCCGGACAGGAATTCCGCCACGAAGTCCCGGTCCGACACCGCGTCCATGCTGTTGGGGCACAGCCCGGCGAAGCCCAGCTGCTCCGCCACGAAGTGCGGATCTATGGGAAAACTCGTTCCCGCCAGCGCGGCCGCCCCCAGCGGGCACAGGTTCACCCGCGCCCGGCAGTCGGCCAGCCGGTCCCGGTCCCTCTGGAACTTGAAGAAGTAGGCCATCAGATGCTGGCTGAACAGCACCGGCTGCGCCCGCTGGGTGTGGGTGTAGCCGGGCATCACCACGTCGAGGTGACGCTCCGCCATCTCCACCAGCACCCGCTGGAGCGCGGCCGTCTTCTCCCGCGCCTGGTCGATCGCATCCCGCAGGAACAACCGCAAGTCCAGGGCCACTTGGTCGTTGCGGCTGCGCGCGGTGTGCAGCTTGCCCGCGAGCTCTCCCACCTCCCTGCTCAGCAGACGCTCCACCTCGGTGTGGATGTCCTCGGAGGCGGAATCGAACTCCACCTCCCCGTTGGCCAGCGCCGCCCGCACCTTCTCCAGCCCCGCCGCCAGCTGCTGGGCCTCGTCCCGGCGCAGGATGCCGCACTTCCCCAGCATCCGCACGTGCGCGATGCTGCCCGCGATGTCGTACTCCGCCAGCCGCTTGTCCACCGAGAGCGAGGCCGTGAACCGGTGCGCCAGTTCCGCCGGATCCTCTCCGAAACGTCCCCCCCATAGTCTCATCTTCTCTATCCCTCCTCGGCCTCGCGGCGCACCTGTTCCGCGGTCTGCGCCGACATGCCCCACAGCTGGATGAATCCCCTGGCCGCGCTCTGATCGAAGCGGTCTCCGCGGTCATAGGTGGCCAGCTCGTGGCGGTACAGCGAATATGGAGACTTCCTTCCCACCACCACGCAGTTTCCCTTGTGCAGTTTCACCCGCACCGTCCCCGTGACCGTCGCCTGGCTCTGCTCGACGAAGGCGTCGAGCGCGCGCCGCAGCGGGCTGTACCACAGGCCGTAGTAGACCAGCTCCGCGTACTTGAGCTCCACCATGCGCTTGTAGTGCGCGAGCTCGCGCTCCAGGCACATCCCCTCCAGGTCGCGGTGGGCCTCCAGCAACACCACGGCCGCCGGACACTCATAGGTCTCCCGGGATTTGATCCCCACCAGTCGATTCTCGATCATGTCTATCCGCCCCACGCCGTGCTCTCCGGCCAGCGCGTTCAGGCGCGTGATGAGGGCGGCGGGGGAGAGTTCCTCCCCGTCCAGCGACACCGGCGCGCCCCGCTCGAACCCTATCTCCACATAGCGCGGCTCGTCAGGAGCCTCCTGCGGGTCGCGGGTCCACTGGTGCACCTCCCGGGTGGGCTCGAACCACGGATCCTCCAGCGGCCCCGCCTCCGCGCTCTTCCCCCACAGGTTGGTGTCGTAACTGTACGGCGACTTCTTCTCCACGGGGATGGGGATGCCGTACTTGCGCGCGTACTCGATCTCCTCCTCCCGGCTCATGCCCCAGTCGCGGATGGGGGCCAGCTGCTGCAGTTGCGGGAAGAGCACCGCCCAGGTCACCTCGAACCTCACCTGGTCGTTTCCCTTGCCGGTCGCCCCGTGGGCCACCGCGTCCGCGCGCTCCCGCAAGGCGATCTCTCCCACCAGCTTGGCGATCAGCGGCCGTCCCAGCGCGGTGGAGAGCGGGTACTTGTCCTCGTACACCGCGTTCGCCTTCAGCGCGGGGAAGATGAAATCCCGCGCGAACTCCTCCTTGGCGTCGATCACCTCCGCGCCCACCGCGCCGATGGAGAGCGCCTTCTCCCGGATTCCCTCGTAGTCGCGCTCCTCCCCCAGGTCGATCGCCACCGCGTGCACGTCGAATCCCCGCTCTTCCTTGAGCCAGCGGATGATGACCGACGTGTCCAGTCCGCCACTATAAGCAAGCACTACCTTAGGCATTTCGTTTCTCCCGGAATAATTCTAGCTGAGCATCAGGGTGAGCAGGGCCCGCTGGGTGTGAAGGCGGTTCTCCGCCTGCTCGAAGGCCGCGCACTGCGGGCCGTCCAGCACCTCGTCGGTGATCTCCTCCCCGCGGTGGGCGGGCAGGCAGTGGAGCACGATGGCGTCGGGTTTGGCCTTCTTCAGCAGCTCCGCGTTCACCTGGAAGGCCGCGAAATCCGCGCGCCGCCGGTGAGCCTGCTCCTCCATCCCGGAGCTCACCCAGACATCGGTGTAGACCACATCCGCGCCCTCCACCGCCTGCTCGGGATCGTTGCCGAGGGCCAGGGAGGCCCCGCTCGCGGCGGCGTAATCCTGGGCCTGGTTCACGATCTCCGGCCGCGGCTCATAGGTGACGGGGGTGGCCACCTTCAGGTTCACCCCGCAGATGGCGCAGATGAGCATCAGGGAATGGCAGACATTGTACCCGTCTCCCACCCAGGCGACCTCCACCGCCGAAAGCTCGCCCTTGCGCTCCTTCACGGTGAAGAGGTCGGCGAGCGCCTGGCAGGGATGCTCCAGATTGGACATGGCGTTGATCACCGGCACCCCGGCCGTCTCCGCGAACTCCTGGATCACCTCGTGCGAGGAAAGCCGGGCCGAGATGGCGTCCACCGTCCGCCCCAGCACCCGCGCCACATCCGCCACCGTCTCCCTCTCCCCGATCCTCACGTCGCCGGGAGCCAGGTAGACGCCGTGGCCGCCCAACTGGCCGATCGCCACCTCGAAGCCGATGCGGGTGCGCAAGGAGGACTTGTCGAAGATCATCGCCAGGGTACGGCCCCGGGCGATGTCCAGCATCTGCTCCCTGGAGACTTTCCCCGACTTCTGCTCCTCGGAGACCCGCCAGATCTCCTCGATTTCTTCCCTGGAGAGGTCCGCAATCGAGACCAGGTTCCGGCCCGTCAAGGACACCGCCATCAGCGTTCGCCTCCTGTGGGCTGAAGCGGATGAAGACGCATCACCCGCCGCAATCCGAATATCAAGTGTACGCAGGCCGCGGCGGCGAAGACGAACGCCGCCGCCATCCACCACTTCTCTCCCGCCCCCAGCATCGCAAGCCGCTCCCGCAGACCTGTCTCTTATACACATCTGACGCT
>WFSF01000247.1 GCA_015486155.1 Armatimonadota bacterium | reverse complement strand
GTCGGGGCGCCGCCCTTTTGGCCCGACCCCCCTCCACCAGAGTCGCAGGGGCCCGTGTCCCCTCGCAGAAGGTCATATCGGCAATGTCTTTTCTGTGAGGAGAGAAAATGGAGGTCTACACCAGTTTCGAGTGCGGCGGGGAGACCGTCGCCGCGGTGCTGCACACACCCGACCAGACCCCGGCCCCGGGGGTGATCATGTGCCACGGGTTCACCGGGCACAAGGCGGAGACTCATCGGCTGTTCGTGCAGGCGGCGAGGGACTTCGCGGCGCATGGGCTGGCCGTGCTCCGGTTCGATTTTCGGGGTTCCGGCGACAGCGCGGGCGATTTCCGCGACATGACCATCACCCGCGAGGTCGAGGACGCGCGCGCCGCGCTTGGATTCCTCGCATCCCGCCCGGAGGTGGACGGCGGCCGCCTCGGGGCGCTGGGGTTGAGCCTAGGAGGCTGTGTGGCGGCCTGCACCGCGGGACGAGACGACCGGGTGAAAGCGCTGGTGCTGTGGTCGGCGCTCGCCCACCCCACGCGGCTGGCGAACCGTTTTCGGGAGGCGTTCCAGGGGGAGGCGCAGGTGATGGATTACGACGGCTGGGACATAGGCCGCGGGCTGATGGAGGACGCGGACGCCGTGAAGCCCCTGGAGGACATCCGCGCCTACCGCGGCCCGGCCCTGATTCTCCACGGCACCAAGGACGAGTCCGTGTTGCCCTCGGACGCGGAGGATTTTTCGGCCGCCCTCGATGGCCGCGCAACGTTACACTTTGTGTCCGGGGCCGACCACGTCTACTCCAGTTTCACATGGAAAGAAGAGGTCATCACCAGGTCCCGCGACTTCCTGCTCGAACACCTGGGGAGGTAGTGAGCGGCGGACGGGAGGCGCGGGCAGGCCGGGGGCCGTGAGGCCGGCGGAATCGGGGCCAGCACTGTCACAAAGGGTGGGGAGTTGCAATGCGACTGACGATTGCCGTACACGGCCACCTTCAGCACACCTCTGCCGTAGGCCAGGACGAGATGACCCTGACGTTCCCCGACGGAGACGCCATCCGGGTGCGCGATATCCTGGAGATCCTGAATATCTTCGAGGAAGAGGTGCACGCGCTGACCATCAACGGCCGCAAGGCGCGCGTGGACAGCGCTCTGCGCGGACGGGCCAGGGTGGAAATATTCCCCAGGGAGCGGAGGCTCGTGGGCGCCTCGCGAATGGGGCCGGATAGGATGTAGCCGGTCTCATCGAGCGCGGGAGGCGGTTCTGCGCGGGCGGGGCAATCTAAGTTTACCCGCCGCTATGGGGCGCCGAAATAAAAAACAAGAGAGCGCCTGACGGAGCTCTCTTGGGGAGGGCGGACTTGAGAACCCAACAGTGTCCGGACGGTTGACCGACCTAGAGTACCATCAGTCCCTTCGGTTGGTCCCGGAGGACGCCTTGGGGACCGGTTGGGGGTACTCCTTAGAAAGGAGGTGATCCAGCCGCACCTTCCGGTACGGCTACCTTGTTACGACTTCGCGCCAATCGCCGACCGCACCTTCGGCGCCTCCCTCCCTTGCGGGTTGGGCCAGCGACTTCGAGTGCAACCGACTTTCATCGCGTGACGGGCGGTGTGTACAAGGCCCGGGAACGTATTCACCGCAGTGTGCTGACCTGCGGTTACTAGCGATTCCGACTTCACGGAGTCGAATTGCAGACTCCGATCCGAACTGGGGGCGGCTTTTTGGGATCGGCTCCACCTCGCGGTCTTGCTTCCCTCTGTACCGCCCATTGTAGCATGTGTGCAGCCCAGGGCATAAGGGGCATGCGGACTTGACGTCATCCCCACCTTCCTCCGGATTACTCCGGCAGTCTCCCATGAGTGCCCAGCCGAACTGGTGGCAACATAGGACGAGGGTTGCGCTCGTTGCGGAACTTAACCCAACATCTCACGACACGAGCTGACGACAGCCATGCACCACCTGTCTTGCGGTTCCCCGAAGGGCACCCCTCTCTTTCGAGAGGGTTCCGCAGATGTCAAGCCCTGGTAAGGTTCTTCGCGTAGCCTCGAATTGAGCCACATGCTCCACCGCTTGTGCGGGCCCCCGTCAATTCCTTTGAGTTTCAGCCTTGCGGCCGTACTCCCCAGGCGGGTCACTTAATGCGTTAGCTACGGCACCGGGAGGGTCGATACTCCCAACACCTAGTGACCATCGTTTACGGCTAGGACTACCGGGGTATCTAATCCCGTTCGCTCCCCTAGCTTTCGCGCCTCAGTGTCAGTGCCGGTCCAGGAAGCCGCCTTCGCCACCGGTGTTCTTGCTGATCTCTACGCATTCCACCGCTACACCAGCAATTCCGCTTCCCTCTCCCGGACTCAAGTCCGCCAGTATCAACTGACATTGCTGAGTTGAGCCCAGCGATTTCACAGTTGACTTAACGGACCACCTACGCGCGCTTTACGCCCAATAAATCCGGACAACGCTTGCTCCCTCCGTCTTACCGCGGCTGCTGGCACGGAGTTAGCCGGAGCTTCCTCAGCGGGTACCGTCAGAGCTTCGTTCCCGCCAACAGAGGTTTACGACCCGAAGGCCTTCATCCCTCACGCGGCGTCGCTGCATCAGGCTTTCGCCCATTGTGCAATATTCCCGCTTGCTGCCTCCCGTAGGAGTCTGGGCCGTGTCTCAGTCCCAGTGTGGCCGGTCACCCTCTCAGGTCGGCTACCCGTCGTAGCCTTGGTGGGCCGTTACCCCACCAACAAGCTGATAGGCCGCGAGCCCCTCCCGCGGTGGCCGCCGAAGCGACCTTTCCAAGCCCCGCCAGGCGACGAGGCTTCATATCCGGTATTAGCCCGCCTTTCGGCGGGTTATCCCAGTCCGCGGGGCAGGTTACTCACGTGTTACTCACCCGTTTGCCGCTAGGTCTTCCAGGCTTCGTTCCCGAAGGAACTCGGCCCGGGGACCCCGCTCGACTTGCATAGCTTAGGCACGCCGCAAGCGTTCGTCCTGAGCCAGGATCAAACTCTCCGTTGGAAAGTTGATCTCATGCGACCGCATGCGCTGAGCCAGCCTTCGACGGGGGTCGAGAGGCTGTGCTGCTGCGGCCGCTGATTCTCGAGTACGTTCGCAACCATCCGGACACTGTTCAGTTCTCAAGGTGCGCCCCACAGACGACAAAACGCGGGGAGAACGCAGCCTCTCCCCTCGGCCTTGTCCCAACGTCTGAAGGTTCAAGTTGCACCGGAATTATGCCATGATCCGCCCCCCGTGTCAAGAGGCGCGTGTACTTTTTGTGCGGGCCGGATGCCGCCGCGCCCGGCGCGCCCCTCCTGGGCCGGTGTGTCATCGCCTATAAATGCCCCCCCCCTACATCCGCAGCTCGCTCAGCCGGCGCGGACTTTGCAGGACAAGCAGGGGGGTTCTTTGCCCCTCGTCAACCCCTGTGCTATAATCGCCGCAGACAAGGGAGAGGTGGCGCAATGGCAAGCTACGACATGGCGCTGGTGGACGAGATAAGGAAGCGGATCGACGCCTCCTACAGCGAGGCCCTCGCCGGGCTGGATGAGGCGCAGGGGGATCTGCTGCGGGCGCTGGCCGCGATCGAGCGGATGAGGGCCGAGCGCGAGCAGGCCGAGTCCAGCGGGGAGCTGGTGGGCAAGGCGATGGCGCTCGCCCGCGAGGGGCGTCTCAAGGGGCTGCGGGTGAAGCTGGGCGGCCGCACGGTGCGGGAGCTCCCCCTGCCCAAGGGCGTCGGGGGCGCGGTGGCGGGGGCGCTGGTGTCCACGCTGCTGAAACAATTGACCGTGGAGCTCGTCACCGGCGAGCCGGAGGAGCAGGCAGAACAGGCAGAGGAGGCAGGATAGCGCGGTGACGTTCCAGGAGATCATGTTCGCGCTGTCCCGCTTCTGGGCCGAGCGCGGTTGTGTCATCGAGCAGCCCTATGACGTGGAGGTGGGGGCCGGCACCATGTGCCCGTCCACCTTCCTGCGAGTGCTGGGGCCGGAGCCGTGGCGGGTGGGATATGTGCAGCCCTCCCGCCGGGCCGACGACGGCCGCTATGGCGAGAATCCCTACCGGTTCTACCGCCACTTCCAGTACCAGGTGATTCTCAAGCCCTCCCCCGACGATGTGCAGCAGTTGTATCTGGAGAGCCTGGCCGCGCTGGGGTTCCGCGCGGAGGAGCACGACATCAGGTTCATGGAGGACGACTGGGAGGCGCCCACGCTGGGGGCCTCCGGGGTGGGCTGGCAGGTGTGGCTGGACGGGCTGGAGATCACCCAGTTCACTTATTTCCAGCAGGCCGGGGGGATCGAGCTCTCGCCCATCTCCGTGGAGTTGACCTATGGGCTGGAGCGGATCGCGATGACGGTCCAGGGGGTGGATCACTTCAAGGACATCCGCTGGGGCGGCGACGGCGTTACCTACGGCGAGCTCTACCAGACGGCGGAGGCGGAGTGGTCCCGCTACAACTACGAGGCCGCGGACATCGAGATGGTGAGGCAGACCTTCGACATGTGCGAGGCGGAGGCGCAGCGGCTGGTGGAGCGGAGCCGGCCGGCCGGGGACGAGACCCCGCCGCCGGTGCTCACCCGGAGCTGCATCATCCCCGCCTACGAGATGACCCTCAAGTGCTCCCACGCCTTCAACATCCTCGACGCGCGGGGCGCGCTGAGCGTGCGGGAGCGGGCCGCCTACATCGGCCGGGTGCGCAACCTCGCCAGGCAGGTGGCGCGCGCCTATCTGGCCCAGAGGGAGGCGCTGGGATTCCCGCTCCTGCGAAAGGCGCCGGCTTGACGCGCGCCGCCAAGCTTACGGCGGCGTTGCTCGCCGCGCTCGCCGTGTGGTTCTTCCCCACCCCGCCCGCGCGGGCGGCCAGCACCCTCCGGTTTCAGGCGGTGCGCATCCTCGGCCCGGACGGAAAACCACGCGGCCGGGTGTACGCGGGCGGGCAGAGCATTTTCACCCTCGCCGGCCGGGGGGAGCGCTCCGTCGCCGACGCGCAGGAGGTGGCGAGAAGGCTCAACGCTCTGGCCGAGGCGGGCCTGCGGGCCCCGGAAATCTCCCTGAGACGCGCGCGCGGGCGGAGCATCATCGTCGCCCGGGGGGAGCGCGTGCTGGGCGTGGACAGGAGGATGGCGAGGGCGCATCACTCCGACCCCGACCGCCTGGCGCGGGCGTGGGCCGAAAACCTGCGCAGGGCCTTCGCGCGCCCCTATCTCTCCCTCCCCGCGCTGGTGACCCCGCTGGGCGAGGCGCGGTCGGCGCGGCTGCTGGGCAACATCGCGGGCGAGGTGAAGGTGCGCGTGGAGGGGCCGGTGGCGAGCGCGGAATGGATCCCCGAGACCGGCTCCGTGCGCGTCCTGGGCCACGCGGTGGGAGAGACCACCCTGGAGGTGTCCGACCGGGCGAGCGTGCTGCGCGTCCCTCTCTCGGTGAAGAAATACGCGGCCCGCTGGATTCCCCTGCCGGCCGCGGAGGTGACAGGGGACCCGGCCCCCGCGGAGGCGGTGGCGAGGGCGGTCAAGGCCTGCGCCGCGGCGAGCATGGTGCTGGAGCCGGGAGCGTGGGGGCGGGTGACGCCCATCGCGGAGGGATTGAGGCCGCTGGCGCGGGGGAAGACCACGCGCGTCCCGGTGTTCATGGCCGCCGCGGGAGACCGCTATCTCGCCCGCCGCAGGCGGGAGCAGGTGGTGGTGCGCAACGAGAGCGTGGATCTGCCGCCGGCCGAGATGTTGATGGTGAGCAACTGGCCGGAGAAACTCACCTCCCACGGGCTCTGGTTCGAGGGACGGCTCCACGAGGGGGAGACGATCCGGCTGCTGTACCACCACGTCAACGCCACCGGCGCGAAGGCCGACCTGGTGGTGGAGCTGTGGAATCTGGGGGACGAGACCGCGCGCGTCCACGTGATCGAGGGGATCGGCGGCCCCTCCTATGACGAGGCCTGGGCCGGGCACCGGGCGGCGAAGAAGTTCCTGCAGAACCAGACCGCGGGCGTCGGCTGGGTGGCGCCGGTGCCGGTGGGGAGGGCCGCGCCCATCGTGGCGCAGACCATGCCCAAGGGGACCGTCGCCAGCGGGGTGCTGGAGCTGAGGGAGTTGAGCGGAGGCGCGGTCAGCGTGCGCATCTACCTCGCGCCCCACAGCCCGGAGCGCCTTCCCCGCGCCATCGACGACTACCGCGAATCCCCACTGCTGGGCCAGTGGCACTACGCGAAGCCCAGGCGGGAGGTGAAGGCCCGCTACGAGGTGGGGGGACCGTGGGCGTTCGTCACCATTGGACGCAACCCCTCCTCCGGCCTGGTGGAGGGGGACGAACTGCGCGGCAACTACGGGGTCATCTACGACATCGAGCTGGAGCTGGTCAACCCCACCGCGGAGGAGGCGCGGGTGGCGCTCACCATGGAGCCCGCGGGGGGCGTGGCGAGGGCGAGCGTGGTGATAGACGGCCGTCTGGTGGAGGCGGCGATGTTGCGGCGAGGGGTGGAGGTTCGCCTCGCAGAGTACCGGCTGGCCCCCGGGGAAGTGCGCCGGATCGGGCTGAAGACCATGCCGCAGTCGGGCTCCAACTACCCGGTGCGCCTGGCGGTGCGGCCCGAGTGACCAGCCCGGCCGGCAGGACCGCCCTGTGCTCATCCAGTAGTCTAATGACATATACCTGGAGCGGCCGGTGACTCAGGAATCCAACGACATCCCCGAGGGCGTCTCCGCGCAGCCGGCCGCCGCGCGCTGGTCGGAACGTCACCCCGTGCGGGCCGCGGCGGTCTATGCGGTGTGCTACCCCCTGTCGCAAGTCATCGCCACCCTGCTGGCAGAGCGCACCAGCTCCGCCCTCGCGCTGTGGCTGATCATCGCGTGGGTGGGGGTGACCAGCCTCATCT
>WFSF01000246.1 GCA_015486155.1 Armatimonadota bacterium | reverse complement strand
GGTGGGACCGGCGCAGGCCCGCTGGGCGGCTCGGTCCAGGAGGCGCGGGGGGTGGTGTGCAGGAACAATCTGGCGCAGTTGCGGACCGCAATTTCGCTGTTCGCCGACGCGAACGGGCGGTATCCCAGTTCGCTGAAGGAATTGAAAGCCGGGGTGCCCCTCAAGTGTCCGGTCGGCGGCGAACCGTACGAATACGATCCCTCCACGGGAGAGGTCCACTGCGTGCACCCCGGACATGAGCGATACTGACCGATTTCCGGAGCGCGTCGGCGGAGCAGACGGACGGAGGTTCTGATTGTTCAAGAAGATTCTCATCGCCAACCGCGGCGAGATCGCGGTGAGAGTGATAAGAACTTGCCGGGAGATGGGCATCGCGACGGTGGCCGTGTACTCGGAGGCCGACCGCGACTGTCTCCATGTGGCCTTGGCCGATGAAGCGGTCTGCATCGGACCGGCCCCGAATCAGGACAGCTACCTCAACATCCCCAATATCATGCAGGCCGCGCTCAACACCGGAGCGGACGCCATTCATCCCGGCTACGGCAACCTGTCGGAGGTAGCCGCGTTCGCGGAGAACTGTGATATCTGCGGGATCAAGTTCATCGGCCCCGACGCCAGCACCATCCGCAGCACCCAGGACAAGGCGGCCGCGCGCAAGCTGATGCGCCAGGCGGGGGTGCCGGTGATACCGGGGAGCGACGAGGTGGTGCAGAACGACCAGGACGCCCTGCAGACGGCCTCCCGGCTGGGGTATCCGGTGTTGATCAAGGCGGCGATGGGGGGAGGGGGCCGCGGCATCCGCGTCGCGCAGAATGACCAAGATCTGCTCAGCAACCTGCACCTCGCGCAATCCGAGGCGCAGGCCGCCTTTGGGCGGGGAGACGTTTACATAGAAAAATACCTGGAGCAGCCCCGCCACGTGGAGTTCCAGGTGCTCGCCGATGCACACGGGAACATCATCCACCTGGGGGAGCGGGAGTGCTCCATCCAGACCAACAAGCACCAGAAACTGCTGGAGGAATCCCCCTGTGTGGGGCTGGGGAGACGGCTCCGCCACCACATGGGAGACGCCGCGGTGCGGGCCGCAAAGGCGGTCGGATATGTCAACGCGGGCACCGTGGAGTTCATGGTGGACGCCGAAGGCCGCTTCTATTTCCTGGAGATGAACACCCGCATTCAGGTGGAGCATCCGGTGACCGAAATGGTGACCGGGCTGGACCTGGTGAAGGAACAGATCCGCATCGCCTATGGGCACAAACTGGGCCGCGGCCAGAGGGACGTGGAGCGGCGCGGCCACGCCATCGAGTGCAGGATCACCGCGGAGGACCACACCAATCGCTTTCTCGCCTCCGGCGGCACGGTGGATTCGCTCCGGCTGCCCGGCGGCCCCGGGGTGCGCGTGGACACCCACCTCTACCCCGGCTATACGATTCCGCCGTTCTACGACGCGCTGCTGGCGAAGCTCATCGTGTGGGCGCCCACCCGGGCGGAGGCGATCGCCCGCGCGGCGCGGGCGCTGGGCGAGTTCGAGATCACGGGCCTGAAGACCACCATCCCGTTCCACCGGGAGATACTCGCCAACGCCTATTTCAGGCGAGGGGAGATTGCAACCAACTTCCTGCAACACCGGATGGGGCTGCTCTGATGTACCGCCTATCCGCCGATCGCGGCCTTCTCCCTTTCCACTTTCCTCCTCCCGGGATGGGCTGAGCCGGCCATGGGACGACGACGCGCGGCGCGGGAACTTGCCCTGAAGGCGCTGTTCCAGGTGGATCTGGCCCTTGCCGATCCGCTGGAGGCATTGAGCGGAGCTTTCTCCGGGGGAGAGTACGATGAGGACACCCGCGAGTTCGCGCGCCGCCTTTTGCTGGGCGCCATCCAACACCGCGAACATATCGATGGCGTGATCGCGAAACATGCGCGGGAATGGACTCTGGACCGGATGGCGAATGTAGATCGTAACGTATTGCGTCTCGCCGTCTACGAGATCCTCTACCTGCCGGATGTGCCGCCTGGGGTGAGCGTGGACGAGGCGGTGGAGATGGTGAAGAAATACTCCACGGCCGAGTCGGGGCGTTTCGTCAACGGGATCCTCGGCGGCCTGGTGCGCAATCTCGACGACGAGATGACAGGAACAGATGTGTCGTGAGCAGCAAGCGTCGTTTCATTTTCACAGTCAAGCAGATAACCCGATACCTCAAGGCCCTCTTCGCACAGGACCGCACGCTTCAGGAGGTGTGGGTGCGCGGCGAGGTGGCGGACATCACGGCGCACCGGTCCGGGCACGTCTATTTCACGCTGCAGGATGAGTCCAGCCGGCTGCGAGTGGTGCTGTTCCGCGAGTACGCCGAGGAGCTGAACTTCGTTCCCGCCGCCGGCGAGCAGGTGGTGGCCGGGGGCGCCATCACCATCTACGAACCCCGCGGGCAGTATCAACTGATTGCCACCTCGCTGGAGCGCGCGGGCGTCGGCGATCTCCACCTCGCCTTCGAGCGGCTGCGCCGCAAGCTGGCCGAGGAAGGGTTGTTCGCGGAGGAGCGCAAGCGGCCCCTGCCGCGCTTCCCGCGCCGGATCGCCGTTCTCACCTCCCCGGCGGGAGCGGCCTTGCATGACATCCTGACCACTCTCCGCAGGCGATGGCCGTCGGCCGAGGTGGTGTTGATTCCCATCCCTGTGTCCGGCTCCCAGGCCGCGCCTGGAATCGTGCGCGGCCTGAGGCTGCTGGGGAAGATAGAGGGAGTGGACGCCGCGATTCTGGCGCGGGGCGGAGGCGCGGCCGAGGAGTTGGCCGGGTTCGACAACGAAGAGGTGGCGCGCGCCATCGCCGCCTCCCCGGTTCCCCTGGTCACCGGCATCGGACACGAGAGCGATATCACCATCGCCGACCTGGTGGCCGATCGCCGGGCCGCCACCCCCACCGCCGCCGCTGCGGCCGCCTCGCCCGACCGAATCGAATTGCTCGGAGCGGTAAGGGTGCTGGCCTGCAGGGTACCTCGGGCCCTGAAGAGGAGGGCGGAGCGGTCCCGGCGGGAATTCTCGCTGCTCGCGGCGCGGCCCTTTCTGCGTTCGCCCCGCCTGTTGCTGGCAGACCGGAGACAGCGGGCCGACGAGTTCGCGGCAAGCATCCGTAGGGAGGTCTTTCGCGCGGTGTCGGAGGCGCGGGCGCGGCTGGCCGCGCTGTCCGACAGGCTGGCCGCTCTCAGCCCGAGGGCGGTGCTGGCGCGGGGATACGCCATCGTCCGCCTGCCGGACACAGGCGAGGTGGTTCGCTCTGTGCGGCAACTGAAGGTTCGCGAACCCGCAGAAGTGGTACTCTATGAGGGGGCGGCAGATGTGGTGGTGACCAAGCTGAGGGAGGCGAAGGAATGACCGCATCCAATTCCATCGGCAGACTTGCGCGCGCGGCGCTGGGCGGGCTCGCGATCGGGCTCTCCCTGCTGTTCTTTTCCGCCGCGCGGGCGGAGAACAAAAAACCCTCGACCGGAAAGACGGAATACCGGGCCGCATGGCTGGCGTTCACGGATCCCGTGCACAAGAAACCGAGCGAAGTGACCCTGGAGGTGAGGCAGACGGCCATGGAGGCCGCCATACCACACCTGGAGGCGGCGGTGGCGGCGAATCCAGACAACGTCGTCTACGAGGAGTCCCTCGCTTACGTGTGCCTGGCCGCGGGCAAGTATCAAAAGGGGCTGGACGCGGTGAACGCGGCGATCAAACTGGAGAGAGGGGACCCATTGCTCTACCTGCTGCGCGGGCAGGCGGAGGCCGCGGTGGCACAGCAGGACCCGAAAGAGGCGCCTCAACACATCGGACCGGCGATGACGGCCTTCGCGCGGGCGGCCGAGCTGGACCCGAAGAATGCGCTGCCTCTGTTGCAGGCGGCGAGCGTGGCGGTTGACCTGGAGCGCCCCGACCTGGTCGACTCCAATCTCACCAAGGCTCTCTCCCTCCCCAAGTGCGTCTTGTACCGGATCCCCGTGCCGGAGGACCTGGGCGATTCCGCGGCGGACAGCCTCAAGGTCTGGGAGTATGCACAGTACGGCCACTGGATCGGCCTGCTGGCGCGCTGTCGGAATGTGGCCGACGACTGTCTGCGTCGGGGAAAGCAGGAGGAGGACAAGGGCAATCTCGCCGCGGCCGCAGAGCACTACCAGAAGGTGCGCGAGATCGCCGTACACCTCGGCACCATCGAGCCTCGGCTTTTCATCACCGTCAACATGGCGATCGACATGCTGCAGGACGCCTATCGCAACCTGGCGCGGGTAGACAAGGCGATGGGGAACGAAGACGCCCAGCGCTGGGAGGGTGAGGCGGGCATCTGCAACATCGGGAGGCAGCAGCTCTTCGGCGCGTTGAAGACTTATCAGAATGAGGTATCCTCCGGCTCCATCACCACGGTGGAGGAGTCCCTGAAAAGGCAGGCCGAACTCGTGGCTCCGGTGATCGCGGGCATCGGGCTGCCGGTCGGCAAACCTTCGGCCGCCGCGCCCAAGGGCGGCGAGACCCCGCGGCCGGTCCATCATCGCCTTACCGGGAAGGGACATGCCTAAAGAGCGGAAACGCAAGGAGAAAGACGAACGCGAGCCGACCTTCGAGGAGGCGCTCGCGCGGCTGGAGGAGATCGCAGCGCGGCTGGAGGGCGATTCCCTATCTCTCCAAGAGGCCATCGCGCTGGCCGAGGAGGGACAGCGCTTGATGGAGGTGTGCGAGAAGCAATTGAGCGCGGCAGAGGCCAAGATCCACCAGCTCGTGGAGCGCTCCGGGGAACTGACCATGGAGCCGTTTGAGACGGATGGGGAGGGAGAAGAATCCACCTAGATCGGAAGGCATCAGACGTGGGAGAATTGCTCGACAAGATCAACGGACCTGCGGATGTGCGGGCGCTCGCCAGAACCGAGTTGAAGCGCCTCGCGGACGAGGTCCGCAGTGAGATGATTCGCATCGTGTCCTCCACTGGAGGGCACCTGGCCGCCAGCCTGGGGGCGGTGGAACTCGCGGTGGCGATCCACTACGTGTTCGAGAGCCCGCGGGACAAGGTGGTGTGGGATGTAGGACACCAGGCCTACGCTCACAAACTGCTCACCGGCCGGAGGGACCGTTTCCACACCCTGCGCCAGCCGGGAGGGCTGTCGGGGTTTCCGCGGCGGGCGGAGAGCGAGCACGACGCCTTCGACACCGGCCACGGCAGCACCTCCATCGCGGCGGGCCTGGGGATGGCGAAGGCGCGCGACCTGGCGGGCGACGACTACTCGGTGGTGGCGGTGGTGGGCGATGGGGCGATGTGCGGGGGACTGGCCTTCGAGGCGGTGAACTACGCGGGGCACTTGAAGACGCCCCTAATCGTCATCCTGAACGACAACCAAATGTCCATCTCGCGGAATGTGGGTGGACTTTCCGCCTATCTCAGCAGGGTGCGCCTGGATCCCTACTATCGCAAGGCGAAGTCGGACTTCGAGAGCCTGGCCGCGCGGCTGCCCATGGGAGAGGGCCTGCTGGAGGCGGTGGAAAGATTCAAGCACGGGGTCAAGCACCTCTTTCTGCCTGGGATGTGGTTCGAGGAGCTGGGGTTCACCTACCTCGGTCCGATCGACGGGCACGATGTGGACGCCCTGGTGGATACCCTGAGGCAGGCGCGGGCCCTGAAGAAGCCGGTGCTGATTCACGCCCTGACGCAGAAGGGACACGGCTATACACACGCGGAGAACGACGCCACCCACTGGCACCGAACCGGAGCCTTCGATATTGACACCGGCGAGTCGGCCGCGGAAGCCCCGGAGGCCACCTACAGCAGAACCTTCGGCAAGACCCTGCTCCAGTTGGCGGAGCAGGACGCGCGGATCGTCGGGGTGAGCGCGGCGATGCCCAAGGACACCGGACTCGGGATGCTGGCCGAAAAGTTCCCAGACCGCGTCTTCGATGTCGGGATGGCCGAGCAGATGGCCGTGACATTCTCGGCGGGCCTGGCGACCCAGGGGTTGCGCCCGGTGGTGCCCATCTACTCCACGTTCATGCAGCGGGCCTACGACCAGATCATCCACGATGTCGCCCTCCCAGGCCTGCCGGTGGTGCTCGCCCTCGACCGCGCGGGTCTGGTCGGGGCGGACGGCCCCACCCACCACGG
>WFSF01000245.1 GCA_015486155.1 Armatimonadota bacterium | reverse complement strand
TGCGTCCTCTCACTGGACATGCCTCCGCTTTCTCGGCCCGCACCTCAGGTCCCCTGAAGATGCTGCGCCGCCCCGGGGATACGGCCGAACCCCGGTCGCCGCGGGAGCGGATGGGGATGCGGGCCCTGATAATCTGTTATGCGAATGATTGCATATGTATCATAGCACATGGGCCGCGCCTGTCAAACCACAATTTGCCGCCCGCGTCCGTTCCGCCGACTTCCTCACGGATGTCCGTCAGGGAGGCGTCCTGTGGGCGCGCGTGGAATTGTGGATCCTCGGGCGCGATTCCAACAAGGCGAGGGAAACCGTGGAGTACGGTCACTTTTCCGAGGACGGCAGGGAGTACATCATTACCCGGGTCCCCACCCCCAGGCCCTGGCAGAACTTCATCTCCAACCGGAGCTACGGCCTGACGGTGGATGCGGTGGGGGCGGGCTACAGCACCCTTCCCATCTCCCCCGGCAACCGGGTCACCCTGGAGGGGCATGGCAAGGTGTTCTACCTGCGGGATCGGGACACCGGCGTACACTGGAGCCTCACCTGGCAGCCCGTGGGCGGGGAATACGAGTCCTTCCGGTGCAGGCACGGGGTGGGCTACTCCGTGTTCGAGATGAGCCGTGGGGGGATTGAATCCTCCCTGCGGGTGTTCGTCCCTCTCTCCGACCCGGTGGAGGTGTGGACCGCCCGCCTGCGCAACGCGGGCGCGGGGCCCCGGCGCCTCACGCTCTTTCCCTTCGTGGAATGGCATCTTGCCCCCTATCTGCGCCCCTGGGACAACTACCGCAACTACATCGAGTCCCACTGGAGGGAGGACGAGGGGCTGGTGGTGGGCACCCTGTGGGAGCCGGCCCGGCCCGGGGTGACCTACCACGGCTTCGCCGGGGTGTCGCCGGAGGCCGGCGGCTACGATACCGAGTACGCGGCCTTCATCGGCTCCGGCTCCCTGGCCGCGCCGGAGGCGGTGGTCAGAGGGGCGTGCGGCGACGGGGACATGCCCGGGGACGGCCGCGCCTGCGCCGCCTTCGCGGTGGAGGTGGACCTAGCGCCGGGGGAGGAGAAGGTGGTCACCCTGATCGTGGGCTTCGCGGCCGATCCGGCCGAGAGAAAGCGCCTGCGGGATCGGTATCTCGGCGCCGCGGCCGCGGAGGAGGCGTTCGCGCGCGTGCGCGAGCACTGGCGGAAGGTGTCGCAACAGCCCCGTATCGAGACCCCCGACCCCCGCCTGGACCGGATGACCAACCTGTGGCTGAAGGCGAACATCTGGCAGCTGACCACGGTGCTGCGGGAGAACCTCCGCGGCTACCGGGATACCCTGCAGGATGCGATGGGGGTGGTCTCCTTCGACGCGGAGAGAGCGCGGGAGGTGCTGCTCACCGCCCTCGCCTACCAGTACCCCGAGGGCCACGTCCCCCGCCAGTTCTCCTACGCGGGCGGGCCCCACGACGAGCGCATCTACAACGACTGTCCCCTCTGGATCGCGCTCGCCCTCTCCCGGTATCTGAAGGAGACCGGGGACCGCGGGATTCTCGATGCTCAGGTGCCTTTCTTCGGCAGCGAGGAACGGGCCACCGTGTTCGAGCACGCGCGCCGCGCCATCGACTGGGTGGAGGCCCGCCGCGGCTGGCACGACCTCATCCGCATCGACCGCGGGGACTGGTGCGACGCCTTCGACCAGATCGGCGCGGCCGGCAAGGGGGTGAGCGTGTGGCTGTCCCAGGCGGTCCACCTGGGGCTGCTGGAGATGGCGGAGCTGTGCGAGTTGCGCGGGGAGGGGGAACTCGCCGCGCGCTACCGCGGGCAGGCGGCGGGGCTGCGGGCCGCGCTGGAGGAGCACGCGTGGGATGGCGACTGGTATCTCTGCGCGGTCTCCGACCGCGGGAGACGGCTGGGCGCGAAGGGCGAGCCCACCATGGAGATCTACCTGAACTCCCAGTCCTGGGCGGCCATCGGGCGGGCGGGAAGCGAGGAGCGCATCGCGCGCGCCCTCGACTCGGCGGACGAGAAACTGGAGTGCCGCTACGGGCCCCAGGTGTTCGCGCCTCATTACACGGAGTATGACCCCGATGTGGGCCGCATCTCCGTGCTCCGCCCCGGCTGCGGGGAGAACGGCACCGTCTACGTGCACGCGGCGGTGTTCAACCTCCTCGCCAACCTGATGGCGAGGAGGCCCGACCGGGCGCTCGAGATCCTCCGCAAGATCGCCCCCATGATGGAGGCCCACGATCCCGAGGTGACGCAGGCCGCCCCCTATGCCTATGTCAACTCCTATGTGGGCCCCTGCTACCCGGCCCACGAGGGCCGCACCCTCACCAACTGGTACACCTCCTCCGCCTCGTGGACGCTGTTCGCCATCACCGACTGGATGCTGGGGGTGAGGGCCGAGCACGACGGCCTGCGCATTGACCCCTGCCTGCCCGGCGACTGGGAGCGCGCCTCCCTGCGGCGGGCCTGGCGGGGGGCCGAGTACGAGGTCCACATCACCAAGCCGAAGGGCCTCGTCACCGGCCGCGTCTCGGTCGTGGTGGACGGAGAGCCCGTCGAGGGCAACCTGATCCCCGCCTTTTCCGACGGGCGGCGCCACCGGGTGGAGGTGAAGATCGCGGCCCCAGAGGGGGAGTCCTGAGCCGCGGGCTTCGGCTTGTCCGCGCTCCCGCGGGTATGATAAACTCACCCTGCGCGCCCGTAGCTCAGTTGGATTAGAGCACCAGACTTCGGATCTGGGTGTCGGGGGTTCGAGTCCCTCCGGGCGCGCCAGCAGGTCCCTCTAGAGCCTTCCCATGCGGGCCGCGAGATAGGCCCTCCGCCGCAGCGCCAGGTCCTCCTCCGACAGCCCCGCGGTGAGCGCCGTCTCCACCCGCCGCCACGACTCCCGCAGCGCGGTCACCGGCGGCAGCTCGCTCTCCTCCCCTCCGTACATGGCGCTGGCGTATCCCCAGGTGAGGGCCATCACCGCCTGCTCGGCCGCGGGCACGGCGCGCGCCAGCCGCCGGCCGTACTCGAACGGCG
>WFSF01000244.1 GCA_015486155.1 Armatimonadota bacterium | reverse complement strand
TGAGGGAGGAGGGGTAGCGGATGAGGAGTGGTGGTTATCACGTGAGGGGTGGCGAAGTTCCGCGGCCGTGATCGTGCAGTGTCCAGTGCCCACGGTGCGGGTGAGGGAGGAGGGGTAGCGGATGAGGAGTGGTGGTTATCACGTGAGGGGGTGGTGAAGTTCCGCGGTCGTGATCGTGTAGTGTCCAGTGCCCACCCCTCGTCAGAAAGAAAAAAGGCTCCGGCGGATGCCGGAGCCTTTTTGGGTTCGCAATCAGGGAGAAGTTACTTCGGGACCACTTTGATGGCCCGCGGGCCCTTCTCGCTATCACCGACTTCGATGTCTACTTCCTGACCCTCGCTCAGCGAGCGGAAGCCCTGACCCTCGATGGCGGAGTGATGTACGAACACATCACCTTTTTCGGTCTCCACGAAGCCAAAGCCCTTGGCGTCGTTGAACCACTTTACCTTACCAGCGATCATTGTGCGATCTCCTTTCCGAAAGCGACGCGGGAACGGAGATCGGTTTGCGTAACATCCTCACCCCTGAGTCCTACGGCCTTCTAAAGTCGCGTGTCCACGTGGACGCACTAATGGCAGTATACCCTATATGGGCCGTCGAGGCAAGTGATTTCTGGGGGCGGAATGTTCCGGGGCCGCCGTCCCGGGCGTCTTTTCCGGGCCAAACGTGTGTGCTAGACTGGGCTTCGACTGGGCAGAGGCGGGTTTCGGCGGCGTGTGAGCGCGGAGAGCCGGATCGCGATCGGGAATACGCCCGGCGGCAGGAAGCGAGGCCGATTTCGCCAATCTTGCATCACAGACGGCTGAATTTGGCCGCCATGGTCGAGTCGATGATGGCTCTCATGCCGCGGGAGGCGGCGCAACACGAGGGAAGGAAAGGAACGGCAGGATGACCCAACAGGATGATCCTCTTGCGCACACGAACCAGGACCGGCCCCTCACCTACTATGATATCCTCGATCTGGACCGGGACGCGACGGCGGAGGAGATCAAGGCCGCCTACTACGAGTTGGCGCGGAAGTATCACCCAGACGTGGCCGGCGACGACGCCGTGGCGGCCCAGCGATTTGCGCTGATCAACGAGGCGTATCACGTGCTCAGCGATCCCCAGCGGCGGTATCAGTATGATCGCACTCTCCCGCGGAAGAGTTATCCGCTCCGCCATCCCACACCGGAGAAGGTGTGGCGGGAGGCGACGGACGTGGTGCTGATCCGCTCCGACCGATTCGGCCCGCTGAATCAGGCGATGCAGGCGGCGGTTCCCATCACCCTGGACGGAGACCTCCTGGTGCTCACCATGCCGGGCAGCGAGCGTCATCTCGCGGGCCACCTGGAGACCGCCTCCAACCGCAACGCGATCCTCAACGCGCTGGAGCTGGTGATCGGGAGAAGGATCAACTTCCGCGTGATTGATGGGACCACAGTAGAGGACTGGGAACAGATCAAGGCGGCCGAGGAGCAACAGCGAAAGTGGGCTGCGCAGGAGAAGGCAGAGGCCCCATCGCCGGCCGCGCCGGCCGCCGGTCCGGCGGCTGCGGGATCCGATCCCTGGAACCAGATCATTCAACAGATGCACCGGCGTTACCACGAACTCTCCAGAAGGCAGCAGCCCCAGGCGAAAGCGCGCTTCTGCCGGGAGATCCTGATCCGGGTCATCCAGACCGAGGAGGAGATTCGGGCCGGGGGGGAGGTGGACGAGGATACCCACGAGAGGAACCTGGCGCGGATGTTGGACCGGCTGGCGACGGTGCTGGAGGTGCCCGGGGTGGTGGTGGGGCTGGAGTTCGAGCGCATGAAACGAACCGGAGACTATTGATCTCCCATGGCCGGCAGACTCCTGTCGTTGCTCGCGGAGGGGCCTGGACTGATCGTCAGTTTGCCGCGCAATGATGTGGAGCTGGCGCGGGCCGCGGCCGCGGGCGGGGCGGGGGCTTTGAAGGTCCACATCAATGTGCACCACGAGGCCTCGGGGACCCATTTCGGGTCGCTGGACGAGGAGAGAGGGCGCCTGGAGGAGATTCTAGCGCTCGGTCTGCCCACCGGCATCGTCCCCGGGGCCGGGGATCGGCTGCCGATCCGGGAGGAGATGGAGGCGCTGGCGGGGATGGGGGTGGACTTCTTCGATCTCTACGTTCGCGACACGCCGGCCTGGCTGGTGGGCTTTTCCGGGATGACGCGCGCGATCGCCATCTCCTCCCCCGCGCAGGCGGAGATGCTGCCGGAGCTGAAGGCGCTCGGTTTTCAGATGATCGAGGCCGCGATCATTCCCCATCAGGGATATGGGAGGCCGCTCTGCGTGGACGACCTGGTGGGCTATCGGCGGGTGAGGGCGGCCACCGATCTTCCCATCATCGTGCCCAGCCAGCGGGCGCTCGCGCCGCGTGACGCGTCACTCTTGGTGGGAGAGATCGGGATGAACGCGATTATGATCGGGGCGGTGGTGACCGGCCGGGAGGCGGGGAGCCTGCGCGCCGCGACGGAGCGTTTCGCCGAGGAGATGGCCCGCCGGTGAGCCGCCGGCGGGGGAGGGCGGCCGGCGCGACAAGGCCGGAGGCGGGTAGATTGACTTTTCTTCAGGGGCGGACTACCCTGACGACGCGATGAGCGAGAGAGAAGGAGAAGGGGCGTTGGAGCTGGTTGAGCTGCAAGTGGAGACGGTGGCGATAGACTGGCGTGGCTACCCCGTGGTGAAACTGCGGGAGAAGGGGGGCCCGCGCGCCATCTTCATCTGGATCGGGCTGGCCGAGGCCAGCGCCATCTCCATGCAGATGGAGGGACAGCGCCCGCCGCGGCCGATGACCCACGACCTGATTGTCTCTCTGCTCTCTCACTTCGGGGTCCAGCTGGAACGGGTGACGATTACGGACGTACGGGATGCGACCTACTTCGCGGAACTCACGGTCACCATGGGCGATGTAGAGAAGGCGATCGACTGCCGGCCCAGCGACGCCATCGCGATCGCGGTGAGGGTGGACGCGCCCATCTTCATTGAAGACGGTTTGCTGGACCGTTTGGACGCGGCCCGGCAGGAAACCGAGAAAGAGTTATCCAGCAAGGCGATGCTGGTGGACTCCGACGAGCCGACCATCCACTGACTCGCCGTCTGTAATCTATTCCCGCTCCGGTTCCCCGCACTCACACGGCGTGCCGCCGCATTTCGGGCATCCCCTTGCGTACTTCCGAACCGCCTCCTCCAACTCCACGCCGTGGATGCTGGCCAGGGTGCACAGCCAGGCGAGGACATCGCCGAATTCCTCCCGTGCGTGCGCGCTCTCTCCCTCCCGCAGGGCGCGCGCCAACTCTCCCACCTCCTCCACGAGCCACCGGAAGGAGGCGGCCGCGCCGCGCCGGCTGTCCCTCTCGAAGTAGATGGCCTCTATCTGCCTCTGGAACTCCGCTATCTCCATGCCTGCCTCCTCGGGGGACTCATCCACGCTTGTCTTCGCAGGCGGACGGCTCAGCCCTGCCCGGAGGAGACTCTCACGGTTACCCAGTTTTAATAGGAGGGAAGGGCTGCTCAGCCCGCGAACTTTCGGCAAGAGCAATTCTGTCGAGAGAGCGAGGAGCAGCCCATGTCAAAGCAACAGTTTCAGGACTTCGTCGCCGGCCTGGTTCCTTCCTGGCGGCTC
>WFSF01000243.1 GCA_015486155.1 Armatimonadota bacterium | reverse complement strand
TTTGCGGGGTGCGGGATCGACTACACCCTTCCCGAGGTGGGGGAGGCGACCGTCGACGTGCTTGAGGCGGCCGGTTTCGAGGTGACGGCGGCCCCCAATGTGTGCTGCGGGCTGCCCGCCTACGCCTATGGAGACCTGGATGCGGCCAGGGAGCTGGCGGGCAAGAACATGGACCTGCTGGAGGGGCTGGGAGGGGAGGCAATCGTTACCGACTGCGGGAGCTGCGCCTCCTTTCTGCGGGAGTATCCGGCTCTCTTCGAGGAGGAGGATCCCCGCCGCCGACGCGCCGAGGCCTTCGCCCGGAGAATTCGGGAGTTCTCCGAATTCATCGCTCCCACGCCCCCGCGGAACCTGTCGCCCGTGAGGGCGGTGGTGACCTACCACGATCCCTGTCATCTCAGCAGATATCACACCGTTACCAGGCAGCCCAGGGAATTGCTCCGGTCCGTACCCGGCCTGGATTACCGGGAGCTGCCGGAGGCCGACTGGTGCTGCGGGGGGGCCGGGAGCTACGCGCTCTCCCACTACGACCTCTCGATGGCCGTGTTGAAGCGGAAGATGGACAACATCCGCGCCACCGGCGCGGAGATCGTCGCCACCACCTGCCCCGCCTGCATCGTCCAGCTCAAGTATGGGGCGAAGACCGTGGGGCCGGAGGTGGAGGTGCTCCACCTCTCCCAGGTGCTGCGGCGGGCGCTGCCTCAGTGAATCGTGTGGGGAGCCGCGGTTTCCCCTTCCGGCGCCTCGTAGAAGGGATTCTCCTTTACCACGTCCCCCAGGATCACCACCGGATGGGTTTGCAGCGCGGCCACCACCAGATCTCCATGCACCTGTCTGGCGTTGTACTGGCACACCCAGACCGCGGGGCGGCCCGGCATCTCCCGGCTGACCCGTATTTCGTACTCCGCCCATAACTCCGCGGACACGGAGCTCGCGCTCAGCCAGGAAACATCTGTGGCGGCCCGGGTGGTCTCATATCCCTGGCCGCGGCCCTCCTCCAGCAATGAGGACATCAGGTCAAGGGTGCGCTCGGGCTCGAACACTCCCCCCCGCAGGTAGAAGTCCGCCTCCGAGATCAGGACCAGCTGCCCGGAGGCCTCGAGGGTCTGCAGGTCGCCTCCCGCCTCGGACATGCCCTCCCGCAGCCACTCCGCCGATCCCCGGGGGCCGATCCACACACACCGCTGGCTGGCGCGCAGGCCGTTGGCGATGAAGGGCACCATCACCTCCGCCTGCTGGGTGTGGCTCTCGAAGATGGCGCAGATGTGGTCCCCCCATGAGAAGCGGAGGTGTCCGTATCCGAATAAGGTCTCGTAGGGCATCGTCTCTCGCTCCTGGATATCCCCTTGACCGAGGGCCGCCGGGACTCCTGTTCCAGTGTACCACAATGTGCGATATCCGGCCATTCGGCGTTCGGCCGGCCTGCGGTCCGCGAGCAATCGTCAGATACCCAAAACATGGAATATCAAGATTGCGGTGAGCGGACCAAATCCCACCGAGGTGACGAAGCATGGGGCGCAGGAATGCGGATTTGGCCGAGCACTTGTGGGCTGAAAATCTTCAGGAAACACAGGACGTTCTCGGGCACGCCTTGGGGGTGCCGCTTTTGTTTTC
Source organism: Armatimonadota bacterium (assembly GCA_015486155.1). GTDB lineage: Bacteria > Armatimonadota > Hebobacteria > Hebobacterales > Hebobacteraceae > S016-27. Next base: position 9,859 of record WFSF01000243.1, on the reverse strand, counting down.
CGATCCCTCGGGACGGCCCCTCACGGCCTGTGAAGACCTCAGTGAGTTCTGCCGTTGGTTCACCCGCGCCATCCCCCTGCCCAGGCCGTGTCTGGAGTGCGGGCGGGGTGCGCGGTTGAGCAGAACGGCGGGCAGGGGCGGCTCGCTCCGTCAACTCTCCGAGGTGCACCACTGTCCTCTCGGCGCAGCCGATGCGGCCGCGCCCATTTGGTCGGCCGGCAGCATCGTGGGATATCTGCTGACCGCGCAGGTGCGGCTGGACTCAGAACCGGAGGGGAACGCCCCCTCCGGCGTGGCGGAGGCGGAGGAACACGCGGCCCTTCTCTCCCGTCTTCCGGTTTCTTCTCCGGAGATCCTGGAGAGGGCGGCCGCCGGAATAGCCGCGGCCGCCTCCCTGATCGGTGCGCTGGCGGCCGCCCGCCAGCGCAACCGGCGGCTGGCCGAGCGCGTGCGGGAGCAGGCCAGGTGGATACAGGCCAACGAACGAACCGACCCCGTCACCGGCCTCCCCAATCGGCGGCAATTCCTCTCCACCCTGGAGGGTGAAGTGGCGCGGGCGCGGCGCTATCACTGCCGCCTTACGCTGGCGGTCCTGGGCGTCCACGCGTTCCGCGAGATCAACGACGAGTTCGGGCACGAGACGGGCAACGGTGTGTTGAGAGCGGTTGCGGAGGCCCTCCTTTCCACTCTTCGACAGACGGACATACTGGGCCGGCTGGGCAACGGAGAGTTCGGGGTCATCTTCACGGAGACCGGCCGAGAGGGCGCCATGATCGCGCTCTCCCGCCTGGCGCGCCAGATCGAGGAGATCAACGCCTCCGGCGAACTGCCGGTGGAGATCCGCGTCCACACGGGCCTCTGCGAACATACCCAGGACACCGAGGACGTGCTCTCCCAGGCGCAGGAGGAACTGCGCCTGGCGCGCCGGGGGGCCTGGATTCCCGGCTAGCCGGGATCAACGCTCAAGGGAGCCCGACACCCGCCAGCGCTGCTCCCACACCGCGCTGGTGAAGCGGTGCAGGCGCGGGTGGCGGCCCATCCCGAGCAGTTGCGCGGCCACTTCCTCTCCGGCCGCGTGGACCGCCCGCAGCCGGGACTTGCGCCTCGCCCCCAGCACGATGAGTTCGGCGGCCGCGGCGAAGGGAAGCTCCGCGGTGTTGAGGGTCATGTCATAGTGGGCCGGAGACTCGATGTCTCCCCGGAAGGCCTGGCGCACAAACCTGCGTCTCTGCTCGTCGCTCCTCTGCAGCAGGCGCTCGGCGGTAAGGCGGGAGACCCCCTGCCTTGCGCAGAGGCGCTCCACCCGGCAGGCCATGGGCGCGATGATGCGGACATGGAACGTCCCCGGATCAGTGAGCACGAAGGCCGCGCCCCGCCCCATGATGATCACGTTCCCCTCCCGCTCCAACGCCAGCAGCACCATCGCCAGGCGGCGCAGGTATTGCTCCCGGCTCACCGAGGTCTGCCATTCCGTGATCAGCGCCTCCACCGCCCCGAGCGCGATCTCGTCGAAGCGCGCCACATGCGCCACCGGCAGCCCCCACTGCTGGGCCATGTGCTCCACGATGGAGCGGTCCACGACCCGCTGCCCGGTATGCTGGGCGACCAGGTCAACGATCTCCTCGCCGCCGCTCTCCGCCTGTCGCGAGATGGTGACTACCATATGCCGACCTTCTCCCCGCTCCGCGCCTTCATTCTACCACAACCCGGGCCCATCTAAAGATCACGTGTGCCACAGGCCGACTATTCTCCGCTCTCGGCGGGCGGGGCCTCCACTGGGGCGGTCCCGCCGGAGGAGTGCGACGCCTGGGCCTGGGCGCGGTCCAATTCTCTCAGCCTTTGCACGGCCGGCGCATTTCCCGGCACTTGCGATAGGGCCGTGTAGGCCCAGTCTCTCGCCTCCCCGAATTTCCACAGGTAGAGAGACGCCTTGCTCAACAGGAGGGCGGTGCGAATCCGCTCCTTGAGGGTGAGGTCTCTGCTCCTGATCCAGACCTCTTTCAGCGCTGAGTGCGCCTCCCGGCTGTCTCCGCAGTCGAGCAGGGCGGCTCCGTAGTCAATTGCGTACTGCGCTTTGTCCGGGGCAAGGCGGACGGCCGCCCGCAGTTCGTTCAACCCCTCCGCGCAGTCGTCTGCCATGCCCAGCGCCACGCGGCGGGTCACCTCCGGCGCCCCCGGGCCCGTGGGCATTTCCTTGGTTTCCACCACGCGGTAGCCGTAGAGCAGCCAACTCCCCAGCAGGTAATGCGCGTCGGCCCAGTCTGGGTTCTGCTCCACCGCCGCGCGCGCGGCGGCCAGCCCGCGCCGCGCGAGCCTATCCAGCTCGTCCAGTTCCTCCGGGCTCGCAGGCCTCGTCATCAGTTTCTCCCCCAGGGAGACATTGCGCTCGAATACTTTCATCTGCCCTGAGAGGGAGGGGAGGGACGACTGGGGTTTGTCGGATTGCTCTCCATCCACCGGCGCGGCCGACGCTGAGGCGGCGCAGGCGACGAGAAGCAAAGCCATCCAGAGAGCCGATTTTCTCATTGCGTCACCTCCTCGGCCTGTGGCTGCTCTTCGCTTGGGGAGGTCTCCGGTTCGGGCGCCGCCTGCGCCGCCTCTGCGGCCGCCTGCGCCGCCCGTTGGGCCTCCGCCTTCGCCGCGGCGGCCTGCTCCCGAGGCAGCGCCTGGTCCAGCCAGCGGAGGTGCTGGACGATGGATCCATTGAGGGGGTTGCGCTCCAGCCCCGCGTACACCCACTGCCGGGCATCGTCCAACATGCCCTGAGCCTCCCTCACCCGGCTCAGGAGGATGGCCGTCTCCAGGCTCTCCGCCGGCGAGAGCAGGTCCTTCTTCGCCCACACCGCTTTCAGATGGGCCAGCGCTTGCGGGAGGCGATTACAGTCCAGCAGTGCGGCCCCATAGTCAATCAGGTAACGCGCGTTGCGGGGCGCCAACTCGCAGGCTCTTTTCAGCGCGGCCAGCCCGGTCTCCACTTCATCCCGAAGCCCCTGCACCACCTGTCTGGTCACGCGGGTGGTCGCGCTATTCCCGGTGACCACCACGCTGCGCACCTCCTTCACGCGATAGCCATAGAGCAGCCAGCTTCCCAGCAGGTAGCGGGCCTGCGCGTTATCCGGGTGCTGGGCCGCGGCCTCCTCCGCCTGCCTGAGCCCGCGGTCTGCGAGCGCCTGCACCTCCTCCAGCTCACCCGGCTTGGGGGGACGCATGGTGAGCGCGGCCCCCAGCGCGGTGTTGCGCGCGAAATCGCTTTGATTGCGGGCCAGCAGGGCGGAGAGATCGGGCGGAGCGGCCGTCTGCGTCTGCTCCGCCCCCCACGAGCAGGGGAGAATCGTCAGCACCGCCAGCACCGTCCAGAGCGCCACCTTCATCGCAGAGACCTCCTCATCTGAAGACCCGGTCAGGCCGGGGGAGCATCTCCTGTCTCCTCTGTTCGCCGGCCCGCAGCCGTCCCCTTGGGCCTCCCGCGCGCCGGCGGCCGGGCGGGCTAACCGATCCCGCCCATGAGGCGCTTGACCACCACGAAGACCAACCCGCCGATAATCACCCAGATGGTGACCCCCCAGCGCTCCCTTTCGTTCACCTCGGGAATCAGGTCGGAAGCGGCCACATGGAGCAGCGCCCCGGTGGAGAACGGCAGCGCGTAACTCGCAACGGAAGCCGCGGTGGTGAGCGCGAGGCTGCCCAGCACCGTGCCCAGCCCTATCAGTGCCGCGAAGCCGAACGCCTTCATGCGGGTCGCGCCGCTCGCCAGCGCCACCGTGCTCACGGCGAATCCGGCAGGCACCTTGTGCAGGATCACGGAGAGGAAGACGACCATCCCGATCCCGCGCTCCACGGAGAACGCGGAGCCGATGGCCACCCCGTCGAAGAAGGTGTGCACCAGCATGGCAAAAAGTGCGGCGCCCGTCACCGTGGCGCTCAGAATGTGGTTCTCATCATGGTCTATGCCATGGCGGTCTCCGGCGTAGTGGTAGTGCTTTCCGACCACGTGTTCGAGAAAGTGAAGCACCAGGTAGCCGATCAACACCAGCGCCGGCCCGGCGGGGGTGAGCGTAAAGCTCTCCGGGGCCATCGCCACCAGCGCGGCGGCCAGCATGAACCCGCCGCCGAAGGCCAGCGACGCCTTCAGGCGTCTGACGGGCCAGGACCTCCCGAGCATTACCAGGCCGCCCCCCGCGACATTGCCCAGAGCCGAGATGGTGGCGAACAGGACGCCCGCCCACACGCCGGTCACGGGGCTTCTCCTCGCCCGCGCGCGGCGTCGGACGCGCCCGCTCGCCGGGTGGTGATAGGTGAGAAGAGCATATGAAGCACATTCGGCGGCCCGGACGCAATTCCTATGCCGGAATGGCGCAAACGCCGCCCGCGACAAGTGGAACCCGCGGCCCTTCGCCTAATGCTCCTGCTCCTCCAGCGCCTTCAGCAGCCTCCGGCCGAACTGCTCCGCCGCCTCCGGGCCGGAGGCGGTTATAATCCGGCCGTCCGCCTCTACGTCGGCGCCGGTGTAAACGGCCCCTTCCGCCTTCAGCCGGTCCTTCTCCGTTGCCCACACCGTGGCCCGCTTTCCCTTCAGCACCCCCGCATTGGCCAGGGTCACCGGCGCGAGACAGATCGCCCCCAGCACTTTGCCTTTGGCCGCCGCCTCCCGCGCGATCTCCTGTGCGGTGGCGTCGTGCCAGAACTCCTGCGCCCCCGTGCCCCCAACGAATACGATCGCCCCGAACTCATCGGGGTTGACCTCCTTCAAGGTCATGTCCACGGGAACCCGCATCCCCAGCATACCGGTCGCCGTTCCGGGACGGGAGGAGGCGACCACGACCGTGTGTCCGGCCTCTTCGAGCAGTTGCTTGGGCTTCGCGAACTCCTCGTCCCGAAAGTCCTTGTGTGCGATGATCATCAACACTTTCACCGGTTTGCTCGCCTTGGTGACCGGCGGGGGCGGAGGTGATGAGGATGATTCCCCGGGCGTCTTATTGGCGCATCCGCTCAGGGCCAGCAATGCGATCAATACGGCAAGCCTGCACATGTCGTCCACCTCCCGAAGCAAACCCGTCCCCCGCCCCGTTTCGAGTTACTTCAATGTAGCGGCCCGATGGTGTCGCGTCAACGAATCCCCGGCGCACAACGCGCATTTCAGACGCCACTGTGCGGCTGTGGCGCAGGAATGCGCCGCAGGGGCGAGAAATGGGAGCCCGAATCGGCAATCCGCCGATCAAAGGCGAGAGAAGGAGTGTAGGAATCATGGCGATCGACGTGCACGTCCACACCCGCGGGACGGAGAGCGGGAGCAAGATCCTGAAGGCGATGGACAAGGTGGGGCTGGAGCGCTTGGTGTTGCTGTCAGTGCCGCCCCACGAATCGGGCAGCGCGAGGGACAGCAAGCGCCCCCACAAGGCGGTGCTGGACCGCGTGGCGCGGCTGGTGAAGGCTGACCCGGAGCGGCTGATCGGGTTCGCCTGGATCGAGCCCACCCTGCCGGACGCGGTGGAGGCGGTCAGATACGCATTCGAGGAGAAGGGGTTGCGCGGCGTGAAGATGATCCCCAACCACTGGTACCCGGCAGACGAGCGCGCGCAGGCCTGCTACGCGGAGATCAACAAGTACAAGAAGCCGATGCTCTTCCACACGGGCATCCTGTGGGGGGACAGTGACACCTCTCAGTATTGCCGCCCCGCCTACTACGAGATCATGCTGCACTACCCCAACATCCGCTTCGCCATGGCCCACATGAGTTGGCCCTGGACCGATGAATGCTTCGCGGTGTGCGGGAAATTCCGCGCCGCGGCCGACTACCAGGTCTCCAAGTGGCGCGTGTACGCGGACATCACCTCCGGCGCGCCTCGCATCTGGAAGGTGGACGCCATGCGCAAGGGCCTCGCTTACCTGGGAGACACCCAGTTCGTCTATGGCAGCGACTGCTTCGATGCGGAAGACCCCGAGGCCCTCAGCAGAAACCTGATCATGGACCGCGAGATCCTGGAGGAGTGCGGCTGCTCCGCGGAGACCATGGAGCGCATCTTCACCAAGAACGCGGAGAAGTGGCTGGGGATCAGGTAGACCATTGCGGATTCGCCGATCGCGGGGCGTCCACGGCGTGGACGCCCCGCGTGGATTTGCAAGGGCGGAAGAGGGTTGCGACGGCCGCCGTGGAAAGGCGCGCCGACCGCCGAGACCGGACGGAGAGACCGCGCATGACCTCGCGCGAACGAGTCGAGAAATGCCTGCGGCACGAACGGCCCGACCGTGTGCCCATCTATGAAGCTTTTTGGGAGGCCACGCTGAACCGGTGGCGCACTGAAGGCCTGCCCGAGGGCGCGGACGCGGAGGATTACTTCGGGCTGGAGATCGACCACATCGCCATGGACAACTCCTTCGGCTTCGAGCCCGAGGTGCTGGAGCGGACCGACGAATATATCGTCGAGCGCGATTCGTGGGGGGACCTGAAGAGGAACTGGATCGATCACCGCTCCACCCCGGAGCTGCTGGATTTCCCCATCAAAACCCGCGCCGAGTGGGACGAATTGAAGCCGCGACTGACCGTGGATCCCTCCCGCGTGGACTGGAAGGGTGTCGAGGCCGCGCACGCGCAGGCGCGAGAGAAGCAGAAGTTTCTCTGCCTCTCCGTCATCCCCGGCTATGAGGCCACCTGGCGGAAGGTCGGCCCCGAGGCGTTGCTGGTCGCCATCGCCGAGGATCCGGAATGGGTGATGGAGATGTACGAATACGACGCCGACATGATCGTCGGTCTTGCGGAGATGTATCTCTCCCGCGGGCTGGACTTCGACGGCGCGTGGCTGTGGGACGACCTCGCCTACAAGAACGGACCCCTGTTCTCCCCGGCCGCGTACCGGGCCCAGCTGCTTCCCTATCACAAGCAGGTGGTGGATTTCTTCCACTCCCGCGGGATGCCGGTGATCCTCCACTCCTGCGGCAACATCACCTCCCTGGTGCCCCACCTGATAGACGCGGGCTTCGACTGCCTCCAGGCGCTGGAGGTGAAGGCCGGCGTTGACCTGGGGTTCCTGGTCAAGGAATACGGGCGGCACCTCTGCTTCATGGGCAGCGTGGATGTGCGCGCCTTCTGGGCGGAGGACGAGTCGGTGCTGGAGAGCGAGGTGCTGGGCAAGCTGAAGATCGGGATGTCCAATCCCGGCGGCTACGTGTTCCACTCCGATCACTCCATCCCGCCCCAGGTGAGTTTTCAGCGCTACAGCAAGGTGGTGGATCTGGTGCGGAGGTGGGGGGTGTACGAGTAGGCGCGCCGGCCGCTATTCCGAGACCGCAAGCCGTGCGAGCCGGAAGGTGGTGTGGGCGGGGGAGTCGCCGGCCGAGAAGGAATAGACGAGCCTGATGCGCCCGTCCGGCAGGTGGGTCTCCCGCACCGGGTTCTCCACCGGGTCCCACTGCCCGTTCATGGCGCGCGCCTCCACCAGCCACCATCCCGCGGGCAGGGTCACGGTGAGTTGGGCCGGCCTCTTCCGGCCCGCGGGAGCAGATACGGCCAGCTCCACCAGCCGCGCCTCCGGGTGGTACTGGGCCGAGACGGAGATGCGGGCCCCCTCCGGAGCGAGGTCCGCCTCCCCGCGCTCCAGGGAAACCGAGGTCACCGAGACGGTGCCGCCGCAGCGGGCGGTCAACTCCGCGCGCCCCGAGGGGGAGGTCCCGAACCGCTTGGCCAGATCGAGATCCGCGTCCGGGTAGCGCATGGGCTGCTCCCTGAGGGGCGGCAGCGTGTTGAGCAGGTCCCGCACCAGCGGCTCGGTGTCGCGGTACACGTTCCCGGTGTTCATCACCCACACTTGCGGAGGCCCCTGCCACTCCCTCAGCCAGTAGGAGTGATGTTGCTGCTTCCATCCGAGCGGAGGCGGCAGGGGGGAGACGATGATGGCGGGCGCGTCCACCGGCGGCTCGCCCGCGAATTCGGCGACCGAGAAGGCGCGGTTGCGCTGCCGGGTGAGTTCCCGCGCGATGCGGCGGGCGTGCTCGGGCGAGTTCTGCTGCAGGATGAGCGGTCGGTCCTCGCCGCCTACGAGCCGTTCCGCCTCCGCCCGCGAGAGGGGGAACGTGTCGGCGGGCAGCGCGTACTCGATGGAGGCCGGGGCCGGCCTCGGCGCGAAGGAAACCGCGCCTTTCTCATAAGAGACCTCGAAGAGGGCGTGAGTGAGCCCCATCAACACCACCGCGGAGTCCCACAGTCTGCGTTTCTCCCCTCCCCAGGCGGGGTCGTAGAGGTCGCGATACTCCCACGCGCAGCCGGTGGCGGAGACGAAGTCGAGCACCCGCTTCGCCAGTTCGCGGGAGAAGACCGCGTCGCAGATGCGGCTGTCGGCGGCCGCGTAGAGCAGGTACCCGGGCGTGCCGCCGGAGATGGTGGCGCTGCGGGCGTGGGTGCGCACTCCATCGGAGAAGCCGAGCTGCCGCCAGGCGGCTATCATTCCGTTAACCAGATAGCGGTCATCGGCCGGCAGCACCCCGAGAATCGCCCCCCGCGCGTAGACCTCCGGGCAGAGGGAGAAGTCCAGCGACCCGTCTCCGCCGCGGCCGATGGCATACCAGGGGGGCTGATAGGCTACCGGCGTGAAATTGCGCAGCGCCATCCGCGCCCGATAGGCGATTTCCCCATACCTGGCCGCGCGGTCGGAGTCTCCCACCCTGCGCGCCAGGCGGGCCCCGTACTCCTCGGAGGCGATCAGCAACCAGGAGTTGTCCAACAGATCGTCCAGCTCCCTGACGGGTGAGGCCAGCAGCCAGGTCTCGTCTCCGTTCATCGGCTGGAGATAATCGTCGGGGACGGCCGCCTGGTCCAGGCAGTCCCGCACCATGTCCCAGTATTGTGTGCCGTCCACCCGCCCCAGTTCCTCCGCGTCCCTCACCATCAGCACCAGGTAGTGCGGGAGCTCCACGCGCTGGTATCCGTAACTCTGGCCGCTCAGGTCGAAAGTGCCGTAGGAGGACTGAATCCCGCTCTTCCGCCAGGCGCGATGGAAGAAATCCAGATTTTGCTTCGCCTCCTTCACCAGGCCCAGTTCCAGCAGCGCCCGCTGCACCCAGTAGTCGTCCCGCACCCATGCCCGGTTGTGGGCGTAGCGGAGCGAGCCGGTGTGGATGGCGCGCTTTCCGATGTGGCTCCGGATCAGGCACAGGAGCGAGTCCAGCAGGTCGTCGGTGCGCTTGTCCCCGGTCACCAGGGGGGTCTGCGCGCACCAGTCCTCCCAGTTCGTCTTCGTCTCCTCCAGCAGGTCGGGGAGGTGGGCCAGTCGCTCCTCCGCGCGGGCCATGTGTTTCGCGAGCCGGCTCCCGTCCCGCGCCCCTGCTACCGCCAGCGCCACCGCTCCCCTCCGGCCCGGGCGCAGGCGGCCGATGCGCGCCTCCATGACCCCGTCCTTGGCGGACAAGTCGACGTCGGAGATGAATCCGAGCCGTTCTCCCACCTGCCACGAGCGGGCGTCTCTGCGCACCCAGTCTCCTATCGCGGTCACGGAGAACGTGAGCGCGACGTCGCGGCTGCGCTTGCCCGTGTTCTCCACCAGGAACCAGCGCACCATGAAGCTGTCCTCGTCCCCCATGGGCGCGAAGTCCACACAGGTCACCCGGAGGCCGCTTCCTTCGCTCTGGGACACCGCGATGGAGGTGTGCCGAACGCGGCGGAGGCGCTGCTCCGGGAACTCCGCCAGGGGTTGCGCCTCGGCCCGGCCCAGTTTCACCCCCACGCGGAGCGGCTTCGCCAGCACGCGCACGCTGTTCTCGTCGGCCCACATCAGGTCGAGGCTGGAGAGGTCCTTGTCATTGCAGCCGACCGCCGCGAACACGTTCGGGCTTCCCAGGGTCAGGCCGTCGGGGTTGCGGGGGTGGGAGG
>WFSF01000242.1 GCA_015486155.1 Armatimonadota bacterium | reverse complement strand
TAGTCGTTCTTGGTCTCGGTGTCCGAACCCGCGGAGTTAGTCGCGGTGAGGCTCACCGTGTAGTCGCCGGCGCTGGTGTACTCGTGGGAGGGATTCTGGGCGGTCGAGGTGTTCGAGTCGCCGAAATCCCAAGACCAGGAGGTCGGGTTGTTGGTGGACTGATCGGTGAAGTTCACCGTGAGCGGGGCGGTGCCCGAGGTGGGGTTGCCCGTGAAGTCCGCAACCGGTGGCGGTGTAACTGTACCAGGCTCCAGATAGATGCGGAAGCGCATCACGTCGTGCAGGAACCGGTAGTTGTCACTGTTCTGCGGGCAGCCACAGAATCCCCATCCGATGGTGCCATCGCTGGCCACATACGTGCCGACGGCGGTGGTTTCCGTGGTGTGCCATTCATCGCTTGTGGAGAACGGCTCTCCGTCCGGATTCTGAAGGTCCCAGTCTCCGTTCGCCTGCCGTAGATGTATCAGCATGGCGTCCGGCGTGTCGCTGTGGTCTCCGTGGCCCTGCCATTCGTACTTTATGGCATGGATCTGATCCGGCGTATAGCCGCACTGAGTGGTGAATCCAGCGGCATACTTCTGGTCGGCGGTGTCACACTGAATCGTCATGTAGACGTCATTGTCCGACTGGAGATCGCTCAGGGAACCTCCCGTAACCGTGCAGTTGTGGTCCCAGATATTCTCCCAGCCGTTGGGATACACGACCACCTCGTCGCAGGCGGTGATATAGTCGGTCTTGGTCTCGGTGTCGGAACCATAGGAGTTCGTCGCAGTCATCGAGACGGTGTACTTGCCCGCGCTGTCGTAGGTGTGGCTCGGATTCTGCTCCGTCGAGCTTCCGCCGTCTCCAAAATCCCACGACCAGGAGGTGGGAGTGCCGTTTGTGCTCTGGTCGGTGAAGTCCACCGTGAGCGGCACGCCGCCCCAGCGGGGAGTTCCCTCGAAGTCGGCGGCGGGCACGTTGGGGTCTATCACCGAGATGTAGTCATTCTTGGTGGCGGTGTCGGAACCCAAAGAGTTGGTCGCGGTCAACGAGACCGTGTAGTCGCCCGCGCTCGTGTACTCGTGGGCTGGGTTTTGCTCTGTGGAGGTGGCGGAATCGCCGAAATCCCACGACCACGAGGTGGGATCATTCGCAGACTCGTCGGTGAAATTCACTGTGAGAGGAGCATATCCACTCGTCGGATCCCCCGAGAAACGCGCCACCGGCGGCAGGGGCTCCCCTGTCGAGTACTCATAGGCGCCGATGTCAATGTGGCCGTCAGCGGGACGAGAGACGTAGTTGCACGGGTGATCGTATTCCTTGTCCGGCACCACGTCCAGGTCATCCTTGCCCGCGTCCCGGCATGGGGAGTTCTCGGTCAGATGCCAATCACCGCCGGAGGGCTTGGCGTCCACCACCCCCGGGTCGTTGCCGAAGACGGTGTCGGTAAAGCCGCTGGGCACCGAGATGCCGGTCTTTACCCAGTTGTTGTAGGAGGTGTTGACCGTGCCCCAGCTGCTGGCATAGTCCACCGCGTCTATGATGCGGTCACAGGTGGTGGAATGGAAGATGTTGTTGTGGGCCTCGATGATGGAGCCGTCATCAGCCCCGATCATGGGTCCGGTGTGGTCCTCGGTGTAGAACGTGTTGTTGTAGAGGTAAAGCCATCCGTAGTTGTTGCCGCCGCTGATTCCACCTTCTCCACGCTCGTTGCCGATGAACAGCCAGTGGTTGGTCCCGCCGTTCTTGGTCACCACGTTTCCGGTCATGGTGGCCGTCTGGCCGACGTCGGGCATGGTGTCGTCGTCGAACCCACAGAACTCCACGGCATACGGTCCGTTGGGGCCCTGCTCGATCAGGTTGTACTCGACCACGGAATCCCGCGAGCGGTCCTTGTAGCAGAGCCCCGCCTGAGGATCGTGGACCCAGTTGTACCGGAATTTCATCCAGTACTCCTGGGCGTAGATGCTGTGTCGGCGATCGTTCGAGCCGTTATTGGCGAACTCGGTGTACTCCACGATCATGTAACCCGGCTCGTCGTCCTGGGTGTTGTACATCCCGGACTGGATGCCGTTGCCGCAATCGTGAATGTAGCAGTTGCGAACTATCAGGCCGCCCCCCACGTGGAAGATGCCGCGGTAGGCCGCATTGGTGATCTCCAGGCCGTCGAAGATCCACCACTTGTCATAGCCGGGCTCGATGTCAATCAGATTGTCCGCTCCGCCACCATCGAAGATGGGCTTGTCGTTTGGGTCCCAGGCGCGAATCTGCGCCGCGGTCTCCTGGGAACTTCCCCCTCCAGAGTCTATGGTGACTGGACCGTAGGTGCCTGGGTGAATCCAGGCGATGTCGTTGTCCCCTAGGGTTACGGAGGCCAGTAGGTCGTTGAGAGTGGCGTACTGCTGGCCTGGGCCCACGTGGTACTCGGCGGCGAGCGCGACTCCGGCTATCGCCGCCAGGCACCACAGGACTGCAACGAACAACAATAAACGACGCATGTGTTTTCTCCCTCCTGATTTGCAATGCGAACTTCTTGGGACCGACTGTGGCGTCTATCTCTCGGCTATCACCTCCCTCATACAATCCCCCTACCATCAGCGCTGAATCCATCATGCAACATGTAAGAGCGGCCCGCCATGCCATAAACGCGCAAACAGTTGCCATTTCTTGCGGTTTATGGAGACGAAGACGAGGCGGGCCCGGCGATGACGCCGGGCCCGCCCTATCACCACTGTCCGTGGGACCAACCGTTATGGCTAGTTGGTGCCCTTGACCGTCAGCACGTCCACGTGCGCCTCGTCGTCCCAGTTATCCGCACTGAGGAAGAACTTCAGCGCGAAGTCGGGGTTGTTGTTGGCGCTGGCGGGCAGATCGAAGTCGTAGACATACCACTGATGTGGATCGGTATCGGTGAGCCGCACCAGTTCGGTCCAGGTGCTGCCGTCATACCACAGCACCTGCATGTACTCTCCGCTCTCCAGCGGCGCGTAGTCAACCAGCTCTATGTCGAAGTGCACCTTGATGTTGGTGTATCCGACTGTGGAGATGGTGCGCTCCATGCTGGGGTCGGGTCCGCGGAAGCGGGCGTAGCTCACCTCCGGGTCGTCGCATTCGCAGAGTGACATGTTAGTCGTGGTCCAGCCGTCAAGGCTGGTAAAGGTGTCCGAGTAGATGGTGACCTCTTGGCCGCCTGAGGTCACCGAGATGTAATCGTTCTTGGTCTCGGTGTCGGAGCCCGCCGAGTTGGTGGCGGTCAGCGAGACGGTGTAGGTCCCGGAGCTGGTGTACTCGTGGCTGGGGTTCTGGGCGGTCGAGGTGTTCGAGTCACCAAAGTCCCAGCTCCAGGAAGTCGGCGAGTTGGTGGATTGGTCGGTGAAGTTCACCGTCAACGGGGCAGCGCCCGAGGTCGGGTTGCCGGTGAAGTCAGCCACCGGGGCCTGTGCGCCGCTGATGGCGAAGCCAGCCACCACCACGTCGTCCACGTACCCGTAGTCCTTGGTCCCGCTGCCGTTGATCTTGAACTTCAATGCGAAACTCGCATCGTCGTCCGCGCTCGCCGGCAGCCAGTACTCGAAGTAGTGAAGCGCATTGTCCTCCTCCGGGTCGCCGTTGTCGATCTGCTTCAGCACCGTCCAGTCCGTGCCGTTGGCAGACCACAATGCCTGCACGTTCTCGTTGGCGTTGTCCAAGCTGTTGGCTCCCAGGTAGAAGGACACCTTGATGTACTCGTAGCCCGCCGTGGAGATGGTCTGCTCGATGCTTCCCACCTTCAGCAGCTGGGCGCTGTAGCTCCCGTTGCAGGGGGAGCCGTTGTGCCAGTTCACGTCCCCGCTGCTGGTCCAGTCGGAAATCCCGCTCTCGAAGTCGTCCGAGTAGATGGTGTCCGGGGCGCTCGAGGGCGCGACATGCACGTAGTCCGTTTTGGTGGCGGTGTCATTGCCCTGGGCGTTGGTCGCCGTCAGACTCACCGTGTAGTCCCCGCTCGCAGTGTAGTCGTGGCTCGGGTTCTGCGCGGCCGAGCTGTTAGAGTCCCCGAAGTTCCACGACCACGAGGTGGGCGCGCCCTTGCTCAGGTCGGTGAAGTCCACCGTCAGGGTCGCCTGACCCGCAGTCGGCGAACCGGTGAAGTCCGCACTGGGCGCGGTGGGCGGAATGGCTTCGCCCTCCACCACCACGTCGTCCACATAGCCGTAGTCCCCGGTCCCGCTGCCGTTGATCTTGAACTTCAGGGCGAATACCGTGTTGTCCTCCGCCCCAGCCGGCAGCGTGTAGGAGAAGGAGTGCAGCGCATTGTCCTCCTCCGCATCTCCGTTGTTTATCTGCTTCAGCACCGTCCAGGTGCTTCCGTCATACCACAGCGCCTGCACGTTCTCATTGTTGTTGTCCAGACTGTTGGCTCCCAGGTAGAAGCTCACGGTGATGTTCTGGTAGCCGGAAGTCGAGATGGTCCGCTCGATGCTCTCCGTGGTCCGCAGCCGGATGCTGTGGGTCCCGTTCTTCGGGCTCCCAGTGTACCAGTCCGGGGTCCCGCTCTCCGTCCAGCCGGAGAACGAGGCCTCGAAGTCGTCCGAGAAGATGGTCACCGTCCCTCCGCCGCTCGTCACCGAGATGTAGTCGTTCTTGGTGGCGGTGTCGGAGCCGCCGGAGTTGGTGGCGGTCAGGCTTACCGTGTAGTCGCCCGCACTGGTGTACTCGTGGCTGGGGTTCTGGGCGGTCGAGGTGTTCGAGTCGCCGAAATCCCAGCTCCACGAGGTCGGGTTGTTCGTGCTCTGGTCGGTGAAATTCACCGTCAGCGGAGCAGTACCACTGGTCGGCGAACCAGTGAAGTCGGCCACCGGGGCCGGCTCGCTCACCGAGATGTAGTCGGTCTTGGTCTCGGTGTCCGAGCCGCCGGAGTTGGTGGCGGTCAGGCTCACCGTGTAGGTGCCCACGCTGGTGTACTCGTGGCTGGGGTTCTGGGCGGTCGAGGTGTTCGAGTCGCCGAAATCCCAGGACCAGGAAGTCGGGTTGTTGGTGCTCTGGTCGGTGAAGTTCACCGTCAACGGAGCAGCGCCTGAGGTCGGTGATCCCGTGAAGTCGGCCACCGGAGGCTGCACACCGCTGGTCACCGAGATGTAGTCGTTCTTGGTTGCGGTGTCCGAGCCCGCGGAGTTGGTTGCGGTGAGGCTCACCGTGTAGGTGCCCACGCTGGTGTACTCGTGGGAGGGGTTCTGGGCGGTCGAGGTGTTCGAGTCCCCGAAATCCCAGCTCCACGAGGTGGGCGAGTTCGTGCTCTGATCCGTGAAGTTCACCGTCAGGGGCGCGGTGCCCGAGGTCGGGTTGCCGGTAAAGTCAGCAACCGGAGGCTGTGCGCCGCCGCTGGAGTATTCGTAGGCGCCGATGTCGATGTGACCGTCGGAGGGCCGATCGGTGTAATCGCACGGATGCTCGTATTCCTTATCCGGCACCACATCGAGTCCATTGCGGCCGGCGTCAATACACGGCGATCCAGACGTGAGATGGAAGTCTCCGCCCGAGGTGGCCGCGTTCACCACGCCCGGATCGGTACCGGAGACGGTATCGGTGAATGCACTGGGTACGGACATGCCGGTCTTGACCCAGTTGTTGTAGGAGGTGTTCACCTGGCCGGGTCCGTTTGCAGCATCCACCTGGTCATAGATCTGGTCACAGCTGGTGGAGTAGAAGATGTTGTTGTGTGCCTCCCAGATGCTGGCCTCGTCGTCGGCGAACATGGGGCCGGAGTGGTTTTCGGTGTAGAACGTGTTGTTGTACATGTAGAGGTAGCCGGGCTTGGTATGGTCGGGATTGCCCCCGTCGGCCATGCGGATGTTGTTGATGAACAGCCAGTGGTTGCCGCCTCCGTTCTTGGTCACCACGTTTCCGGTCATGGTGGCGGTTTGGCCTACATCCGGCATTTGATCGTCATCCCAGCCGCAGAAAGAGATGGCGCAGCCGGCGCCGTTGGGGCCCGGCTCGATCAGGTTGTATTCGAGCAGAGATTCCCGGGAGCGATCCTTGTAGCCGATGCCTCCATTGGCGTCGTGGGTCCAGTTGTAGCGGGCCTTCACCCAGTATTCCTGTAGGTACCAGCTGTGGTACTGAGTCCCGCTTCCATTGTGCGAGAGCTCGCAGTGCTCGACGATCAGGCGAGCGTGCGCGTCATCCCGGGTCCCACACATGGAGGTCATGATCCCGTTCTTCGCGTTGTCGTGGATGTAGCAATCCTCGAGGATCAGCCCTCCACACAGGTGATATATGCCTCGGTAGCCTGAGTTCGTCTCCTCGAGGCCGACCAGCTTGTACCACTTCTCCGGTCCGGACTCGATCTCGATGCAGTTGTCCGCTCCGCCGGCATCGAACACCGGCTTGTCATTCATGTCCCAGGCGCGGATTTCCGCGGGGCTGTCCTCGGAGCTTCCCCCTCCAGAGTCTATGGTCACCGGTCCGTAGGTGCCAGGGTGAATCCAGGCGATGTCGCCATCGGTCAGCGTCACCGCGGCCAGCAGGTCATTGAGAGTGGCGTACTGCTGGCCTGGGCCCACGTGGTACTCGGCGGCGAGCGCGACTCCACTCAGTGCCGCCAGGCACCACAGGACAGCAACGAACAGCAATAAACGACGCATGTTGATTTTTCTCCCTCCTGATTCTGTATGGCAGAGACTGTTCAGACGTGTCCTCGGTAATCTGCTTCTGCTATCACCTCCCTCCATGACTCCTCCCTCGCGGACTTGCAATATGATGCAGAAATCAGGGCGTCTTGACCATGCCCTGGACGCGCAAACGCATGCCATTTCTTGCGCAATTTGGCGAACGATGTTCTATCGATTTCACTCACAGAGAACACGGCCCCGGGCTTGCGCCCGGGGCCGTGAGTGATTGTCGTCTTCGTTCTCGTCCGGCTATCCCTTGTGTATGGGGCCGGTGTATACCGCCTCCAGGTCCTTTCCCTTGACCCGCTTCAGCGCGGCGAGGGCGTCGTCGTTCCAGCGCGGGTCGGGGGCCCCGCTGATGAACCAGTCCCCCCCGTTGTCGGCGAGGATCATTCCGTACTTCTTGAGCGCCTTCAATATCACCTGCGCCTCCTTTGGAAACCCGGAGATGTCGAAATCGGCCTTCAGGCGCACCCGCAACCCCATGGGCGGGAGATTGGGGTCCCTGCTGTGGCTGGCCAGATGGGTGGCGGGGAGAATGTATCCCCTCTGGGTCCGCTCCACGGTGAAGCGAAGCGCGTGGTCGATCTCGCCCTTCTCCACCACCTCGTCGTAGCGCACCAGGCCCGGGAAGATGGGCAGGCCGGCCGCGTCCGCCGAGGTCCACCCCAGGGGGCGGAGCTTGTTCGAGGTCAGGTCGAAGATGGCGCCGGAGTCTGCTTTCCAGCCTTTGTCCGTCTCGAACACCCGGTACAGTTCATAGAGCATCTTGTTGTCCACGTCAATGATGAGAAGATGCCGGTCCCCCTTGGAGTCCTTGCCGCCCTCGATAGGGGGGTTGGGTGGAATCGGATAGGGACCGGGGTCGCTCTCGTCTGCATACAGGAAGTGTACGGGAACCTTGGGCTGATTCCCCTTGACCAGCACATAGGGGATTCCGTTGGGACGGCCCTCCCAGGGGGCCCCGAAATCCGGATGCAGAGGCTTGTCCAGCCCTATGCTCTTGATGAAAGCGTCGGAGTTCGGGTGGACGGGATATCCGGAGATATCGGTGTTCCAGGGATTGTCCTTGGGGAAGATCTGGAGGTCCACCCGCTCGGAGAGGCGGGAGAGTTCGTCTTCGCCGCTCGTCGAGGACGCCGCTTTGGGGCGGTCCGCCACCGCGGGGCCCGCGGCGCACCCGGTGAAGGAGACGGCCGCCACCGCTATCCCCAGAGCCAACACCGCCGCCAACATCCACGCCATCTTTCCGGTCATCTTCATCGCTCCTCTTTCTCGATGAGGCTTTTGCTCGTCACTTGGTAGTTACGACACCGGGGGCTCTCCGCCTGCCGGAAATCGCCCCGCGCAGGAGAGCCTATAATGGTGTATAATTCTTCAACTGCTATTATAGGGCCGTTTCGGCCCCAATACTTGAACGAAAGGATGTGGGGAAAGACTATGGAGCGGATTCGTTTCGGAACCGAGGGATGGCGGGCGGTGCTCGCGGATGGTTACACCTTCGACCGGGTGCGGATGGTGGGGCGCGCCACCGGCCGATGGTTCCAGCATACCGGCGCTGCGGCGCCGGTGGCGGTGGGGCACGATACCCGGTTCATGGGGGACAGATTTGCCGCGGCGGTGGCGGACGAATTGGCTGCGTGTGGTATCGAGCCGCGGCTTTGCTCCGGTCCCCTGCCCACGCCGGCCACCTCGTATTACGCCGCGAGCAATCATCTGGCCGGAGCGGTGATGCTCACCGCCAGCCACAATCCTCCGGAGTGGAACGGGGTGAAGGTGAAGAGGGCGGAGGGATGCTCGGTGCTGGAGGAGGAAGCCTCCTGGATTGAGGAGGAGGCCAACCGCATTCTCGCCGGCCCGGACTGGCAGCGCGCGCCGGAGCGCAACCACGAGCGCTTCGATGTCCGGGACGCCTATGTCAAGCGGCTGCTCGAAATGGTAGATACGGAGGCGATTGCCAAGGCCCGGCTCACCGTGGTCGCGGATGTCATGCATGGCGCAGGAGCGGGCTTCTTCGACGAGGCGCTGCGGCGGGCCGGGTGCGCGGAGGTGCGCGCGGTGCGTACCAACCCGGATCCCACCTTCGAGGGACGCCATCCGGAGCCCATCGGGCCGAACCTGGAGGCGGCCGCCGCGCTCACCGGAGATCCGGCGGTGGATATCGGCCTGGCCACGGACGGAGACGGGGACCGCCTGGGGATGATGGCCCACGGCGAATATGTGGACGTGATGCGCGCCATTGTCTTCGTTCTCTACCATCTGTTGAAGAACCGCCGGTGGACCGGTAAGGTGGTGCGGGCGGTGGACGTAACTTCGATGGTAGACTCGCTCTGCCAGCACTACGGGGTCAGCGTGGTGGAGACCTCCATCGGCTTCAAGAACCTGGCAAGGGAAATGATTGAATCGGACGACATCATTCTCGCGGTCGAGGAAAGCGGCGGGTTCGGCATCCGCGGCCACATTCCCGACCGCGACGGTTCGCTCGCGGCCTTGGTGGCCTGCGAGGCGCTGGCCTATGAGGGCAAGCCGGTGCGGGAGGTGCTCTCCGACATCTTCGCCCTGGCAGGGGGGGAGAAGTGGTATGATCGGGTGGACCTCCGGCTGACCGGCGAGGAGCGCGAGGTGATGCGGGAGCGGCTGCCCGAGCTGGCACCGGAGCAGATAGCGGGGCAGGCGGTGGCGGAGATCAACCGGCTGGATGGAGCCAAGTACATCCGGAAGGATGGCACCTGGGTGATGCTGCGCCTGTCGGGGACGGAGCCGTTGCTGCGCATCTACGCCGAGGGCGCGAGCAAACAGGACGTGGCCGATCTGCTCGAAGCGGGGCGGTCGCTGGCCCTGAAGGAAATCGGGAGGACAACACCATGAGCGGGCGCGGAAACTTACACGTGGTTCTCCTCGCGGGCGGAATAGGCACGCGGCTGTGGCCGCTGTCTCGACGCTCCCGCCCCAAGCAGTTCCACCGACTATTCTCCGATCGGTCGTTGCTTCAGGCGACCTATGATCGCGTGCGGCCTCTCACCTCCCCGGGAAACATTTGGGTGGTGACGAGCGCTCAGTTCGCGGAACTGGTGCGGGAGCAGCTTCCCGACGTGCCCCCAGAGCAGATACTGGAGGAGCCGGAGGGAAAGAATACCGCCCCCGCCGCGGCCCTGGCGGTGGCCCGCATATCCCGCGCGCAGCCGGACGCCGTCGTTCTCATCACTCCATCGGACAGCTTCATCAGGGACGACTCGGCCTATCAGGAGTATGTCTCGCTGGCCGAGGAGGTGGCGGCTGCTGGGCACATCGTGACCATGGGCATCGTTCCCTCCCGCCCGGACACCGGACTTGGCTACATCCAGCGGGGCGAGAGGCTGGAGAAACCGACCACGTGGGCCTATCGCGTCGCCCGCTTCACCGAAAAGCCCGACGCGGAAACGGCCGCGCGCTATGTCGCGGACGGGGGCTACTACTGGAACATGGGACACTTCATCTTTTCCGCCGAGAAGTTCATGGAGAGTTGCGACAAGTTCCTGCCCGAGGTGGCCGCCGGGGTGAAGAAGTTGGCCTCCGTCCCGGTCTCCAATCGGCAGCTCATCGCGGAGGTCTACCGCACCTTCCCCAGCATCTCCATTGACTATGGTATCGCCGAGAAGGAGACGGACATGGTGGTAATTCCCACCGCCCTGGAATGGAGCGACCTGGGAAGCTGGAAAGCGGTGAAGGAAATATACGTTCGCCATGTAGGCGAAGAGGCGGATGGCGCCGACCATATCGAGGTGGCGTGCCTGGACTGCCTGGTGCTTCCCCGCTCGGGACGGCTGGTGGTTACGGTGGGCATGAGGGACTGTGTGGTGGTGGATACTCCGGACGCGGTGCTGGTGATACGTGACGATGCGTCGCAGAAGATGCGGGATGCGCTGGAGGAGATGGAGAAGAAGGGGAAGACGGAGTATCTGTAGGCCCCCTCGAAATGGTTGACCGTGCGAGGACATGGGGCGGCCGTCATCCCGCGCCCGTTGGAGACAAAACGATATGTTGAGCAGTCGATACGGGTCCCGCCTGCCGGGATTACTGGCCCCACCTGCCTCCTTTCATCCCTTCCCCACCGCCTCCGAACGCAAGCCCTGGGAGGGATTGCCCGCCCAGGTGCGCCAACGCCTGCTCTCCGCCGGCGGGGAGTTCCTCGGCTGGCAGTGGCCCGCGCTGCCCGCGTCGCTCTACATGGACTTCGCCCGCACCGGCAGCCGGAAGAATTACGAGAAGCCCTACTTCGCGCGGCGGAACGCCCTCGCGCGCCTGGCCCTGGCGGAATGCGCGGAGGGGGAGGGGAGGTTTATCGACGATATCATCAACGGGGTGTGGGCGATCTGTGAGGAGACCTCCTGGGTTGTTCCCGCGCACAACCCGGGGGCGCCCGCGGAAGCGGCTCTGCCGGACGCCTCCGACCATACGATAGACCTGTTCGCCGCGGAGACCGGCTCGTTGCTGGCCTGGGTCCACTACCTGCTGAGGGAGCAGATCGACGCCGTCACCCCACGCCTCTCCGGCTATCTCAGGAGGGAGGTGAAGGCCCGCATCCTGGATCCCTTCCTGGGGCGTGAGGACTTCTGGTGGATGGGACAAGGTGGGCGAAGGCGGCTCAACAACTGGAGCCCCTGGTGCACCTCCCGTTGTCTCTCCGCGTTCCTGCTCCTGGAGGAAGACGTGGAACGGCGCACCGCGGCGGTCGCCAAGGCGCTGCAGATCCTCGACCTGTGGCTCGCCGGCTACCGAGAGAACGGCGACGGAGGATGTGACGAAGGCCCCGGCTACTGGACGGTGGCCGGCGGCACGCTGCTCGATTGCCTGGAACTGCTGGACTGGGCCAGCGAGGGCCGGATTGACGTATGGGGTGAGCCGCTGATCCAGGACATCGGACGCTATATCTATCGCGTTCACATCAGCGGCGACTACTACGTCAACTTCGCCGACGCGCCGGGCAAACTTCAGTTGCCCGCCGGGGTCGTGTACCGCTACGGGCGGCGAATCGGCGACGCGGACCTGGCGGCCCTGGGCCGATTCGCCTGTCGGGGCCAGGAGGGCCGCATCTACGGCGGCAGTCTGCTGCGCGCGCTGCCCGACCTGTTCCGCGCCGGTGGCATCGAGGAGCCGGCCGATCCGCCCTTCGTCCGGGACGCCTGGCTCCCCGGCATCCAGGTGATGACCGCCCGGGAGCGCGGGGGGACGGACCGCGGCCTCTTCCTCGCCGCCAAGGGAGGGCACAATCAGGAGAGCCACAATCACAACGATGTCGGCCAGTTCATCGTCTACTGTGACGGTCGGCCGGCGATCATTGACGTGGGGGTGGGCACCTACACCGCCAAGACATTCAGCCCCCAGAGGTACGACATCTGGACCATGCAGTCGGCCTATCACAACCTGCCCGCGGTCAACGGAGTGCAGCAGCGCGAGGGGCAAGACTTCCGCGCCTCCGATGTCGCCTATCGCGCCGACGACGAGGCGGCGGAGCTCACCATGGATATAGCCGGCGCCTATCCGCCGCAGGCGGGTATCGAGTCCTGGCGGCGCACCTGCCGGCTGCGCAGAAGGGAGGGCGTGGTCGAGATCGTGGACCAGTTCGCGCTCACCGCGCCGACGAAGGAGATCGTGCTATCGGTCATGACGCCCGCCGCCCCCCGGATCGAGGCGGATGGCGCCATCCGCCTGGGCCTCTCCGGCGCCGAGCTGGCGCTCGGGTACGATGGTGCGCTCTTCCAGGCCTCGGTCGAGGAGCTCCCGGTGGAGGACGAGCGGCTCAGGGGGTGGTGGGGAGAGAAGGTGTTCCGCATCCTGCTGCGCGCCAAAGAGACGGTCGCCCGCGGCAGGAGCGTGCTTCGCCTCCAGCGGGCCGGGTGAGCCCGGCAGCGCGGCCCGCGGCTCACCAGAGAGGGGAAACTTCACGCCCATTACAGGGACGACGGGTCATGTCGTCGTGGCCGCCGGCCTCCGAAAATCCTTCCCTCATGGTGGGGGAAGCCCGCAGGAGAGCCGCATACAGGGAGAGAAACCGCGGGCGAAGATGTGCGTCTGGTAAAGGAGGCTGTTGCCGTGGCAAAGAGTGGCTCTGGATTCGTCGTCTGGCCGGTGGACTCCCTGGACAAGGTTTTCCCTGACACCCAGCCGGGACCTGGGGAGGCCGTGGAGATCGAAGCGTGCCGCAATGAGTTCGCGTCCGCGCAGGTCGCCGTCCGCGCGGCCAAGACCCTGCGGGACCTTCGCGTGGAGGTGACGCCGCTCACCCACGAGGAGAGCGGGGCCGGGGGCATCGAGGCGCAGGCTCGGTTCGTGGGCTTCGTGCCCGTCTCCGCCAATACTCCCGACACCCCCGCGGAGGAGATGGATTGTACGGCCCCGTGTCTGGTTCCCGATCCCCTGCGGCTCGACGAGACTCTGTGCGTGGACGTGGACTCGTCTCAGCCGGTATGGCTCACCATCTTCGTGCCCCCGGACGCGCCGCCGGGGCGCTGGCAGGGGGAGATCAAGGTATCGGCCGCGGGGGAAACGGTGAGCGTGCCCCTGAGTCTGGTGGTGCATCCGGTCACCCTGCCCGAGCAGCGCCACCTGAAGGTGACCAACTGGATGAACACCGGAAACTACGCCAAGTTCTACGGCACCGAGATGTACAGCCCGCGCTTCTGGCAGGTCGTGGAGGCCTACGCGCGCAACGTGGCCGCCCACGGCCAGAACGTGATCCCATGCTGGGACTGGCCCCGCATCTTCCAGGAGGACGACGGGAGGCTCACCTTCGACTACTCCGACTTCGACCGATGGATAGAGACCTTCATGCAGGCGGGTTGCGGGGATCTGATCGAGGCGGGAGGGTTCGCGCAGCGCGGCCTCGGCAAATGGGAAGTGCCGTGGTTCGAGTGGAAGGAGCCGAACGTGCGGCGGCGGGACGGCGCACGCGTGCGGCTGGACCCGCAGACCGTCATCCAGGAACTGGTGCTGAGTCTGGTATCCCATTTCAGGGAGCGCGGATGGCTGGACCGGGTGGTGATGCATGTGGTGGACGAGCCCGCCCCACACACCGAGGCCGACTACAAGCGCAAGTCCCGCCTCATCCACGAGCTCGCCCCCGATGTGCGCTACCTGGAGGCGATGAGCCTGCTGGACGCCCGCGGCCACCTCGACATCTGGGTGCCGAACCTGGATCACCTCAACGAGAACCTCGATCACTATCTGAAGCTCCGCGAGGAGGCGGGATTCGAGCTGTGGTTCTACACCTGCATGTATCCCACCGGGCGCTACCCCAACCGGTTCCTCGATTTCAGCCTGCTGAAGACCCGCATCCTGCACTGGATCAACTGGCGCTATCAATTGAGCGGGTACTTGCACTGGGGGCTCAACTTCTGGATGAATGATCCCTTCCACGAGGACCGCATCCGCGAGAGCCTGCCGCCGGGGGACTGCTGGATCGTATACCCGGGGCCGGACGGGCCCATTGAGTCCATGCGGTGGGAGCAGATGAGGGAGGGCCTGCAAGATTACGAGCTGCTGTGGCTGCTGGGCCGGAAAGACCGGGCGCGCGCCGACGAGATCTGCGCCGGCCTGGTCCCCGACGCGCTGAACTATGCCCGGGACCCGCAGGCGCTGCGCAAGGCGCGGCGCGCCCTCATCGCGGCATTGGGCGGCGCCGCCACTTGATCGGGCTTTCGCCGGGCCGCGCCGGAAAATGCCTGCGCGGTGACACGGGACCGTAACAGAGGTCAGATGTGGGTGCCGGTGTGAGGAAAGAAGGAGTCATGCCTTGTCCACCGGCGCCAATGATGCCTGCTCCACAGGTTGCGTATTTTGCAATTTGGCGGGCGGCCTCATCGCGCGGTTCCCCCATGCCGCGCGGGCGGCGATCGCCTTACTCTCCGCCAGGCCGATTTCCCCCAATCATCTCGGCTCGATTTTGTCCCATTCTGCCCGGTTGATTTCGACGCGGGCCGACCTCACGAGCCCGTCAACCATCTTTCTGTATTTGCGCTCCATGTACAGCGCGCGTACGGTGTTGCGAACCTCCTCGAAAGGGCGGTAGCCCAACGATTCCCGCTGCTCGCACCGGATCAGATACCAGGCATCCCCCGGAACGCTCACCTCGCGCAGTTCT
The DNA here is from genome assembly GCA_015486155.1 of Armatimonadota bacterium. Classification (GTDB taxonomy): domain Bacteria; phylum Armatimonadota; class Hebobacteria; order Hebobacterales; family Hebobacteraceae; genus S016-27. The sequence goes on along the minus strand of WFSF01000242.1, from coordinate 5,434 downwards.
CCCTGCTTCATGGAGAGCGCGGTGTCTCGCAGTTCAGTCCGCCATCTCGTCCGTATGTGGTTAGTTCCGGGCCCGAACGTCCATTCGCGCACTTTCCCCTCGTCGTCATACTCTGCGGCTACCGCCTGAATGTCATCCCCCGCCTCCAGTCGTTCTCTCGCCTCCGCCAGGCGTGCGCGCGCTGCGGCCTGGGCCGGCGGTTCGGTTCCCTTCTGCGTAAGCCTGATCCCCTGGATCTTTACCTTGTCGCCCAGGCGGAAGTACATTCCCTTCACCGTCTCATAGAACTCCCGTAGCTCCTTTTCCGAGGGCTGCGGGCCTTCCTCCGCCAGCTTGCTCTGTACTGCTAGTCGCAGGTTGTTGAGGGTGTAGAGGAGGAATTCGCGCTCCCCGTACTGCTCCGGCCCGTAGATGGGTTCGCCCCGCGCCAGCGCCGCGCGGCGGCGCTCGTTCTCCCGGTCCAGCGCCTTCAGGAATGTGGCATAGCTGGTGTCGGGGATTAGCCCATACTTCTTGCCGATGCCCAGCTCTACCTTGATACGCACACAATCCTCGAGCGTGCGTCGCTTGAGCCATTCCGCCGGGGTCTCGCCATCGTGCTTCTTGGTCCAGAAGTCCTCGCCAATGGCGCCCTTCTCTCCTCCGGAGAAACGGAGATAGGCCGAGGAACGGTTGGCCGCCAAGCGCCTCGTGAACAGCGCCACCGAGATCGGATCACCGTTGACCTTGGCCACCCACCGGGAGAGTGTATCCGGCGGCACACGCTCATATGCGCTCGGCGCGGGGGAAATGACCTTCGGGCGCGCCTCCCCATCGGCTGCGGCGGGAGAGAGGCAGCACAACACCGACAGCACCAGCCAGGCATAACGCATGTCTGTACATCCCATTACGGAGATAGTTCAAAGGCCCGCTGTATGTACACCGCCATCTGATCCCTGGTGACCACCACATCGGGCCGGTAGGTCCCGTCATCGTAGCCGTTAGTGACCCCGGCCGCGGCGATGTACTCTACATACTTGTAAGCCCAGAAGTCGGTCGGCACGTCCGGGAACGTCGGCGTGGAGGGCGGAGTGTAGTACTCCAGGTCCGCACCATCTGAGGGCGTCGCGATGGCCCGGGCGATGAACACCGCCATCTGTCCCCGGTCCACCTCCAGCGCGGGCCGGTAGGTGCCGTCGTCATAACCAGCCACGATCCCGTTGGCGTGGGCGTACTCTATCCACTTGAAGGCCCAGTGGTCGGTGGGCACATCCGAGAAGGTGGCGACCGCGGGACCGGTGGGGATGTGCTCGTCCCCGCCCGCCAGCGCACGGGACACGAACACCGCCATCTGATCCCGCGAGACGCTCCAGTCGGGATGGTACACTCCCTCCGGGTAACCGGCCACGATCCCCTGGTTATAACACGCCCGCACCGAGTCATAAGCCCAGTAGTCCGGGGGCACGTCCGGGAAACCGGCTGCGATATACCCCGGCTTGGTCTCCGTGTCAGAGCCGCCGGCGTTCTCGGCGGTGAGACTCACGTCGAATACCCCCATCAGGGTGTACTCGTGAGTGGGATTCTGCTCGCTGGACACCCCGCCGTCCCCGAAATCCCACGACCAGGAGGTCGGACTGCCATCTGAGAGATCGGTGAAGGTAACGGCTAGCGGCGGCGCCCCGGAGGTCGGGGAGGCGCTGAAGTCGGCCGACGGAGGGGGCGGGCGGTACTCGTGCGCGCCGCGGTCCGTGCCCGCGCCCGCGGGTACCGGGTTGCCCCAGTAATCCTGACCGCCCGAATCCGCAATGGTCATGCCGGAATCAATGCAAGGTGACCCGGCCTGAAGCTGGTACCCGCCCACGGTGTCCCGACCGATCCCGCCGCTGCCCGGGTTGACGAGCATCGGGTCCGAGGTGAGTTTGTGCGGATCGTCGGGCTCGGAGGCAGGGTGGTAACCGTAGAAGAGGTTGTAGTCCCAATCGTAGTTGGTTCCGTTGATCTGATAATCGGCCCCGCTGGACTCGGTATTGTAGATGATGTTGTTGTACAGGTGCGTCGCGTCGGGATACTGCGCGGGGCTGCCGCAGGGTCCCGAGTCAACTACGTGCGGATCGCCCGCCCCGACGTAGATGGTGTTGTTGTAGATGTCGTTGTCCTGGATCTTGCCCACGAACCGGAGGATGCGAGTGCCGTCCCGCTGGCTGATGTTGTAGCGAAAGATGTTGTTGTCGCAGAATGGCAGGCGGATATAAGGAGAGCCGCTGGCCGCGCAGTCCGGCACGCCGATCACCATCAGCGCGCCTCCTTCGTTGTCGTGGCTGTAGTTGTACTGCATGGTGACGTTCTCGGAACAGCCGTCGATGTCGAACGCCATCCCGTCCCTGGTCTGGACCGTGCCATAGACCTCGTTGTACTGGAAGACCGCATTGCGGTCGGCCCAGGTCCAGAGGGCGGCGTTGGCCAGAGACGTCTCGTAGCACCCGTTGCTCGACACATTGTGCTCCACCAGCACACCGTCGGCCTGGTGAGGGCAGATGCCGTCCCCGCGGTAGTTGTCAACCACGCAATTTCGGATGACCACATTGGTGTGGAGGGTCACGTTCGGATTGGTGCACGAGTAGCCCCAGTCGCTCCAGAACTTGATGGCGGTGCGCTGGAGGTCGTGGACGTAGCAGCCCTCGATCAACACATCGTTGAACTTGGTCGGCGTAGTGTTGCCCACTACGTCCACCAGGATGCCGCCATTGCCCTTCCCTTTGTCGCGGCCGGTGGTCATGTCCCCGTTCACATCGTGAATGTCCAAGTTGCGCAGGTAGATGTGGTTCAAAGTCCCCACGTCCTCGCCCAGCACGCGCACTCCCTGCCTCACGCCGGGCCCCGCGGAGTCGTAGTTGGTGATCTCTAGGTTGTTGATCTCCCAGTACTCCTGGTTATAGAGAAACACCGCCTCTTGGTAGGCCCCATCACAGTTGATCAGTGGTTTGTCCCCGGTGCCGTAGGAGTCCACCACGATGGGATTGCCGGAGGAACCGGAACCCTTGGGGTAGAGCTGCTGTCCATTCCAGACCGAACCGCACTTGAGCAGGATCTGGTCGCCCGGCTGGAAGGTGACGGAATTCACCTTGGTCAGGTTTTGCCAGGCGCTGGACTCGCTGGTGCCGGGGTTGCCGTCACTGCCCCCGGCCGAGTCCACATAGTAGGTGGCCGTCCACCCCGCGCCGGCTGCTAGCAGCAGTAACGCCATCCCACAAATTGCAATCCACCAGTCCACCCTGCGCCCGATACGCCCTTCCGACATCGCCCTGCCTCCCATGCGCAGCATGTGCCGTCCCCCGCGCCGCGCGGTCCACGCGCGCCCAACATGCTAATTATACCCTGTCGCCGCCGTTCAGGTCACCGGACCGGAACTGTCCCGCCCGGGTACGATGCTTGCCAGTCGTTTCAGGGGCCGGTATCATGTGCCCACATGAACGATCAGATGCGCGAGATTGATGTCCTGATTCGCGCCCGCTACTCCCTGCTCTACGTGGTCTCCTGGGAGGAGCGGCGGGTGCTGGCCGCGCTCAAGGAGATCGTGATCGGCCAGGACAAGGAGTTCTATACCTGGTCCGAGACCATGGGATTGCGGGGAGGCCAGAAGCCCATCACCGCCGGCGCCGCCGACGCCAGGACGCGCGACCCCATGAAGGTGCTGGATGCCATCCGCACCAGCGCGCAGCCCGCGGTGTACGTGCTCAAGGATTTCCACGTCTTCCTCTCCCCCCAGTACCCCCATGCCAGCGCGGTGATCCGCAAACTCCGGGACCTGGCCGACGCGCTCCACACCGCCTACACCACGGTGATACTCCTCTCGCCCGTGCTCCAGTTGCCCAATGAACTCCAGAAGGACGTCACCGTCATTGACTACGAATTGCCCACCATCCGCGACCTCGACGGCCTGCTCACCAGGGCCCTCGATTCCGTGCGCGGCAACGAGAACGTGGACACCAATCTCACCGCCGAGCAGCGGGAACGCCTGCTGAAGGCGGCGCTGGGGCTCACCCTCTGCGAGGCCGAGAACGTCTTCGCGCGGTGCATCGTGGAGAAGGGCCGCTTCGACGTGGACCTCATCATCGCGGAGAAGCAGCAGCTCATCCGCAAGTCCGGGGTGCTGGAGTATTTCGAGGCCAAGGAGGGCGTGGAGGACATCGGCGGGCTGGATGTGCTGAAGGGATGGCTGAAAAGCAGGGCGCTCGCTTTCACGGAAAAGGCGCAGCGCTTCGGGCTGCCCGCGCCGCGGGGGATTCTCCTGCTCGGCGTGCAGGGCTGCGGCAAGAGCCTCACCGCCAAGGCGGTCGCCCAACTTTGGCGTCTCCCCCTGCTCCGGCTCGACGTGGGGCGCATCTTCGCCGGACTGGTGGGATCATCGGAGCAGAACATGCGCCAAGCGATCCGCATGGCCGAGACGGTCTCGCCCTGCGTGCTGTGGCTGGACGAGATCGAGAAGGGCCTGGCCGGGGTGCAGTCCTCCGGAATGGCCGACGCCGGCGTCACCGCCCGCGTCTTCGCCACCCTCAACACGTGGATGCAGGAGAAGACCGAGCCGGTCTTCCTCGTCGCCACCGCCAACGACATCACCCAGCTTCCGCCCGAGCTGCTGCGCAAGGGCCGCTTCGACGAGATCTTCTTCGTGGACCTGCCGACCGAGGAGGAGAGGCGGGAGATCTTCGCCATCCACCTGCGCAAGCGAAAGCGAGACCCGGATCAATTCGCGCTCGACCGGCTCGCCGTCGCCTCCAGGGGTTTCTCGGGCGCGGAGGTGGAGCAGGCCGTGATCTCGGGGATGTACTACGCCTTCGAGCAGGAGCGGGAGGTCACCACAGAGGACATCCTCACCGCCGTGAAACAGACGGTGCCGCTCTCCGTGACCATGCGGGAGGAAATCTCCATGGTGCGCCACTGGGCGAGGGGCCGCGCCCGCCCCGCCTCCTCCCACGGCCTCGCCGACCTCCCAATCCAGGAAGCCCGCACCGACCTCGAACCCTTCACCACCTGGGTCCGCCCGGGGACGTGGGATTTGTAGAGGCGGCATGTTGAAGCACTCAGATGGAAACCCTGGTGGGCCGTGCAGGGATCGAACCTGCGACCTTGGGATTAAGAGTCCCCTGCTCTGCCAGCTGAGCTAACGGCCCGTAGGTCGGTCGTGGGACGGATTCGGCGGCGCTCGACCGCGCCCCGCTCCCGACATTTACCCTATCATATCGGCGGCGGTGGAGTCAACGGAGGGGGAGTCTGACGGTCTAGAGTTACCATACAAAGGTAACAGGTAGGGAGGAAGGATAGGGAGTGGTGCGAGGGAGCGCGGCGGCGCTGCAGCCTTCCTGCAAGCCGAAATGAGACCAGGGCGCGGAAATGTGCGAGCAGATCATCCGCCTTCAAGGGATTTCACCTCAGCCGAGTTTCTCCAGCTCCACAT
>WFSF01000241.1 GCA_015486155.1 Armatimonadota bacterium | reverse complement strand
CCCCTTCCTCAAAGTAATTGCGCGCACGGCCTACAGCCCCAGCTCCTCCAGCGCGGCGCGGCAATGTTCCGCCCCCTGGAACCTGTGCGCCCGCCATCCCGCGGCGCGCGCCCCCTCCACGTTATCCTCCCGGTCGTCGAAGAACACATGCTGCTCCGGGCGCCCGCCGGACAGCCTCTCCACCTCCCGGTAGATCTCCAACTCCGGCTTCACCGCTCCCACCTCATAGGACAGCACCAGGCCGTCGAACGGCTCCAGCGCCTCAGGATAGCGCTCCCGGATCCACGCGATGTGCGGCTCATTGGTGTTGGAGAGCAGATAGCGCGGCCGCGGCAGCGCGTTCACCAGCTCGAGCATCGGAGGGTTCGGGGTGAACATGTCCTGCCACGCGCGCAGGAACTCCGCGGGGCCCATCTCCAGCCCGAGCTCCTCGGTGAGTATGGGGTGCAACGCGGCGAAATCCCCCCCGCGCGCCACCCCCAGATCTTGGAAGTTGCGCCAGAACGCCTCCTCCACCGGCGCGCCCGGCCGGCACCGCGCGGCGAGCTTTGCGAAGAACCTATCCTCGTGCACGAACAGCAATACCTCCCCCAGGTCGAACACGGGGATCACTCTCTCATCCATATGCGCCTCGCTCTGTGGTCACGCCTACTCCCCCTAGAGGTATTTCTCGAAAAACTCCCTGGCGCTGGGCCCGTGGAACTGATGGCCGCCCGGGAAAACGTCGATGTGCAGCCGGTCCTCGACCCCGGCCGCGCGGTAGATGCGCCGCAGGTGCTCGTGGGCCCGCAGGGAGGCCTCGATGGGGAAGCCCAGGTCCTGCGTCCCGTTTTCCACCAGCAGAGGCCGCGGCGCGATCAACCCCGCCACATCGGCGACATCGCCCCACTGGTACAGGTGCGGCAGGAATTGCGAGCCGCAGAAATTGCCCATGCGGATGGCGAACTCCTTGAACTGGGTGACATAGCAGATGATGTCCGCGCACTTGATCCGCTCGTCCATCGCCGCCAGGAAGGTGGTCCTGGTGCCGCCCCAGGACAGCCCCATCGCCCCCACGCGCTCCGCGTCCACCTCGGGCCGGGAAACGAGATAGTCCACCGCCCGCATCATGTCCCAGATGTTCAGGGTGAGCAGGTTGATCCCCAGCAACAGCCCGCGGATGAAGTGCACATTGCAGGTGTCCTGGTCCGGGGTGGGGCTCAACTCGCCGAAGGTCCGAGACTCGGGCGCGATGGTGACGTACCCCTCCTGCGCCATCTGCCGGCCGTAGTCGTAGTTGTGTTGGGCGATGCTGGAGGCGATGCCGGGGTTGTCGATGCTGGTCGCCCCGGCCACCGGTTCCTTTCCGAAGCGACCGTGCCCGTGGAGACACACGATCGCCGGCAGTTTCCCGCCCCGCTCCCGCTTCCTGTCCTTGGGGATGAGCACATACATGGGGACGCTGTAGCGGCGCTCGGTGTCGATCACCACCTTCTCCCGCATGAACCCGTCCTCTTCCACGCGGTACAGGACCTCCGGCTTCGGGTCCACGCGCTCCGGCCACTCTCCGCACAGCTCCATCAGCTTGGCGGAGAACTCCTCCCGCCAGCGCTCCCAGTCCTCCCTGGTGGTCCCCTCGAAGGTCAGCCGCGGCTTTCTCTCCGCCGCCACCTCATTCAGATAATCCCACATCGAGTAATTGCGACCGGCCATTTTTTTCCTCCGTTTCGATGGCGGGGGTGGGCAAAGTCCCCATGCTCGTCAGCCCTCCCGAACCCCCCTCAATCTCCTCCGGTGCTCCGAGGTGTCGGCGGAGAGGGATCGCAGGAGCCGCCTCAGCTCGGGCTGGTCGTCGTCGGCCGCGATCAGATAGCCGCGCTCTATGATGCTGTCCTCCACCTCCGCGGCGACGGCCAGCGCCTCGTCGGCGGTGATGCCTCCTTCCCTTGCGCGCGCGGTGTGCTCGCGCAGGGAATCCAGCGAGTCCAAGACCTGGCCGACCGTGAACCGGTCGGCCTTGACCTGCACCACGCCCTCCCTGACCCGGTCCGAGAATTCCGCGATCATGCGCGCGTGTTTCCGCTCCTCCTCGGCCAACTCGGTGAAGAGGTCCGCGTGTGAGGGCAGCGCTTCGGCATACGCCTGGTAGAGCTCGGCGATCGCCGCCTCGTGCGCGGCCATCAACCCCAGCGCCTCGACCTGACTCGCAGGCGAATGCACCTCCCGATCATCGCTCATCGAAGTTCCTCCTCCGTTCTCGTCCGCGCGCCCGGCCGCGGAGGTATTGCGCCGGAGTCAATACCAGCACGCCCCGGACTCGCCGGCCGTACAGGTCCCCAAAGTGCCGTCTGTCGCCGGTGAGGAGATGAGTGCTTTTGGCTGCGATCGCAGCCGAAAGCACCGGTTTGTCTTTGTCCGCGAGCTGGATATCGGCGGGCAATATGATGTTCGGCGCGGCCTCTGCGGTCAGCGCGAGACCTTCCAGGAGTTCCTCCAGCGCGACAAGCGAACCTGAGCAGTAATTTAGAACGTTACGCCGTGCCTCCTCGACCACGAACCCGGAGGCGATGAGCGTGACCCCTGGCAGTGACCACAAGCTTCGCAGGCGCGAGTCGGGAAGATAGGCGGCCGAGAACAGGATATTCGCGTCGAGAAACACCCGATCCATACCAGTCACTCAGGCGGGAGGTGCGGAATCGCATCGGGGTCCAGTCCCATGCTCCTGACGCGCGCCACCGCCCTCGCGTAGTCATCGCGGTCCACCGCGTTCGTGAGCAGGAACTCGGCCACTCTCTCCGGCGTGTAGGTCTCTACGGGGAGCGCCACCGCGGGCCGGATGAGAATGCCGTCCTCCCGTTCCTCGGCGATGACCAGATCACCCTCTTTGATCCCGAAGCGCTTCCGCATCTTCGCCGGAATGACCACCGTTCCACGCTTTCCGATCTTGCCGGTCTCTGCCGTTAATTCTGTGCGCATAGTACGTTTGCCTGAATATCAGAATGTCCGACATTCGTATTGTACCACAACAAGGCGGTAGGATCAAGCCGCGTCGTATCCGCGGCGGGCGTGGACACCGCACCCTGCCAAAAGATCTTCGTAGCCCAAGCAACCCGCCCCACAAATAGATGGCGGCGCGCGCAATGGCGGGTAACAGGATAAGCAAAGGCCGGCCGCGCGGCCGGGGCCCTACCCCGCGAGCGAGGCCAGCTCTTCTGCGCGGCGGAAGACGATGACGCCGTCTTCGAGCACGGCCTCGATGGTGTCTCCCTCGTGGAACTTGCCGTAGAGGAGGCCCTCCGAGAGAGGGTCCTCGATCAGGCGCTGGATGGCGCGGCGCAACGGCCGCGCGCCGAGGTTCTTGTCGAACCCCTCTTTGGCAATGAGGGCCTTGGCGTCCTCGCTGACCCGCAGCTTCAGGCCCTGATCGGAGAGGCGCCCCTCCACCCGGGCGAGCAGCAGGTCCACGATCTTGCCTATCTGTTCCTGGGTGAGGGCGTGGAAGACGATCACCTCGTCGATCCGGTTGAGGAACTCCGGCCGGAAGGTCTGCTTGAGCTTGTCCATCACGCTGTCGCGCATCCGCTCGTAGGAGGCGGCCTCCTCGTCCTTGCCGCCCTGCCGCAGCCCCATGCCCACGCCCAGGTCCACGGAACTGGTGCCCACATTGCTGGTCATGATCACCACGGTGTTGCGGAAGTCCACCACATGGGCCTGGGAGTCGGTGAGCCGGCCGTCCTCCATCACCTGGAGGAGGATGTTGAACACCTCCGGGTGGGCCTTCTCCACCTCGTCCAGCAACACCACGGAGTAGGGCTTGCGCCTCACCGCCTCGGTGAGCTGGCCGCCCTCCTCGTAGCCCACATAGCCCGGAGGCGCGCCGATGAGCCGGGAGGCGGAATGCCGCTCCCGGTACTCGGACATGTCAATCCGCACCATGGCGTTCTCGTCGTCGAACAGGAACTCGGCCAGCGCCCGCGCCAGCTCCGTCTTCCCCACGCCCGTGGGCCCCAGGAAGAGGAAGGAGCCGACGGGCCGCCGCGGGTCCTTGAGCCCGGCGCGGCCGCGCCGCACCGCCTTGGAGACCGCGACCACCGCGTCGTGCTGGCCGACTATGCGCCGGTGGAGTTCCTCCTCCATGCGCAGCAACTTGTCGGTCTCACCCTCGGAGAGCCGCATCACGGGCACGCCGGTCCAGGCGGAGACCACCTCCGCGATGTCCTGCTCCCGCACCACGTTGCGGGAGGCGGCCCGCTGCTCCCGCCATTTCTCCTCCAGCGCGGTGAGCTCTTCCCGAAGGCGTTGGCGCTGGTCGCGTAGCCTGATGCCGCGCTGGAAGTCGGCCTCGTCGCGCTCCAGCGGGTTGACGCTGACCACCTGCTGGAGTTCGCGCGAGACGCCCTCCATCTCCTCCCGGAGACGCTTTATCTCCGGCGGAGGCTCGCTGATCTGGAGCCTCACGCGGGAGGCCGCTTCGTCCATCACGTCGATCGCCTTGTCCGGCAGGAAGCGGTCGGAGATGTAGCGGCTGGAGAGCCGCGCGGAGGCGATGAGCGCCTCGTCCTCTATGCGCACCCCGTGGTGTGCCTCGTAGCGGGCGCGCAGTCCCTTCAGGATGGCCACGCTCTCCTCCACGGTGGGCTCGTCCACGGTCACCGGCTGGAAGCGGCGCTCCAGGGCCGGGTCCTTTTCCACGTACTTGCGGAACTCGGAGAGGGTGGTGGCGCCGATGCACTGGAGGTCGCCGCGGGCGAGGGCGGGCTTGAGAATGTTGGAGGCGTCAATGGCGCCCTCCGCGGCCCCGGCCCCCACCAGGGTGTGGAGCTCATCGATGAAGAGGATGATCTCGCCGCCGGCCTTGCGGATCTCGTCGGTGACGCGCTTCATCCGCTCCTCGAACTCGCCGCGGTACTTGGTGCCGGCGACCAGGCCGGCGAGGTCCAGGGCCACCACGCGCTTTCCGTGGAGCGCATCGGGGACTTCCTTCTTGGCGATGCGCTGGGCCAGCCCCTCCACGATCGCGGTCTTGCCCACCCCCGGCTCGCCGATGAGGCAGGGATTGTTCTTGGTGCGGCGGCTGAGGATCTGGATGACCCGCTGGATCTCGCGGTGTCTCCCGATCACGGGGTCCAGTTTGTCCTCCGCGGCCATCTTGGTGAGGTCGCGCCCGAAGGCGTCGAGCACCGGGGTGCTGGACCGCTGGCGTCCCGCGGGGGCCACGTTGGGCGCGCCGCCCAGGAGTTTTATCACCTCCCGCCGCACCTGGTCGAGGTCCACGCCGAGCGCCCGCAGCACGCGCGCCGCGGTGCTGTCCGGCTCTCTCACCAGGCCCAGCAACAGGTGCTCCGTGTCCACGAACAGGGGGAGGCCGAGTTTGGGGTTGAGGTCGCGCGCTTCCTCCCAGGCGAGCTCCAGGACGTGGCGGGCGCCCGCGCTCCAACTGCGGGAGCCGGTGATGGGGCCGGAGATGCCGCGCGCGTCGGTGAGCTCCATCTGGCGGCGGATCTCGTTTTGGGCGCGCCCCGGACTGACGCCCAGCCTCTCCAGGACCCGTGCGGCGACGCCCTCCTGCTCCCGGATCAGGCCCAGCAACAGGTGTTCGGTGCCGACGGTGTTGCCTCGGAAGCGGCGGGCCTCCTCCTTGGCGTACTGCACCACGCGAATGGCAGACGGCGTGAAGCGTTGCAAGATCTCTCCATCCGCCATCTCAAACTCCTCCCAGGGGGCTCACATCCCCTGTCGTACCTCTGATACCATACACCACACCCCCGCCCCTTCGCTCCAAACCAGAATCTTCGTCTTGCCCACCGCAACTACCTCCGCACCGCGCAAACCCAAATGCCCGCGGCGACCTCTATCCGATCCCGATCAGGTGACCGGCACCCCCTCGGCAAGCGTCACCTCCTTGAAGCGCGCCATGAGGCGCCTGGTGATGGGCCCCGGCTTTCCGTCTCCGATCTCGCGTCCGTCCACTCTCCGCACCGGGACGATCTCCGCGGCCGTTCCCGTGAGGAAGCACTCATCAGCAGTATACACTTGATAGACCGTAAGGTTGTCCTCTGCGAGCGGAATATTCATCTCCTCCGCCAGCTCTATTACCACCTGGCGGGTGATTCCCTCCAGGATGCCGGCGCTCACGGGCGGCGTGACGAGCTTTCCCTGCTGGCAGATGAACACATTGTCTCCCGTCGCCTCGGAGATGAACCCGAGGTGATTCAGCATCAGGCCCTCGTGCGCGTTGGCGTCTCCCACCTCGATCTTGGCGAGGATGTTGTTCAAATAGTTGAGGGATTTCACCTCCGGATTGAGGGCGGTGGGCAGATTCCGCCTGGTCACACATGTGATCACTTCCAGGCCGGTCTCGTATACCTCTCGCGGATAGAGGGAAAGTTTGTCCACGATCACCACCAAGGTGGTGGCATCGTGACAGTTGCGGGGGTCGAGGCCCAGATCCCCGGTGCCGCGGCTCATCACGAGGCGGATGTAGACGTCCTTGAGGCCGCTGCGCCGGACCGTTTCCAGGACGACCTCCCGGAGTTCCTCGCGGCTCATGGGCAGGGAAAGCCGAATCGCCTTCGCTCCCCGCCAAAGCCGGTCCAAATGCTGGTCCAGACGAAAGATGCGCCCGTCGTAACCGCGGATTCCCTCGAAGACTCCATCCCCATAGAGAAAGCCCCGGTCGAAGACCGAGATCTTCGCCTCGGAGGCCGGGAGAAAGTCCCCGTTCATGTATACGCAAGGTCCCACCAGGCCTATCTGAGCCTCCACTGTGGTCAACGAGATGACCAGGATTGCGGCCCGCGGCCGGGCTGCGCCGCGGCCGCCGTTTGCCAGTGGTATGTTACCACAAAGCCCCGACGGTGACAACTGAACCGGCCGGGGGATGACCGCTATCCGTCGGTGCGGGTGGCGAGGGAAGAAACGCTGAAAATCGATGGGCCCCCGGTCAACGCGTCCGCGCGCCCATCCCCACTCCCGGCTCGTCGAGGGCGACCACCCGGCGCGCGACCTCGGCCAGCTTGAGATTGTGGTGGGAGGAGGCGCGCTTGAGCCAGCGGTAGGCCTCCTGCTCCCCTATGCGCATGTCCCGCATGAGGACGCCCTTGGCGCGCTCGATGAGCTTGCGCGCCTCCAGGGCCTGTTTGGCGTCTCCCAGTTCCTGCTGGAGATGGTGGAAATCCTTGAAGCGGGCGCGGGCGGTGGAGATGGCGGCCGCGAGCCGTTCCCCGGTGACGGGCTTCACCAGGTAGTTGAAGACGCCCGCCTCGGCCGCCTCCTCGATGAAGTCGTCATCCGTATACGCGGTGACGATGAGAATGGGGACGGCGACGCGGCGGCTGATGGTGCGCGCGGCCTCCAGCCCATCCATGGTGGGCATGCGGATGTCCAACAGAACGAGGTCCGGGCAGGCCTCCTGGACCAGGGAAACCGCCTCCTCTCCGTTGCGGGCCTGGGCGACCACCTGATGGCCCAGGGATTCACACATCTCCGCCAGCGCCTTCCGCACCGATTCTTCGTCATCGGCCACCAAAATGCGCAGCCTCTCCACGCGCTCCCTCCTCATGAATGCTCCACGCGGCCCCACGCTGCGGCCGCGGTTCACACGGTCTTACCAAGGGGTTATTCCACAAAGCTCTCCACTCTCAACGCGGCCGGCCCCGCGCAGATGCGCGTCCGGCGGCAGGAAACAGGGAGCGCCGCGCGCCGCTAGACGGAATGCGGGGGAAGGACGGCGAGGGCGATGGCCCCCTCCGCGCCAAGCCCGCGATGATTGTGTTTGATAATCGGGGGCGACATGTGGAATTGAAAGAGTGGAGGGGAATTGGATAGACGCCCGCAAAGGATGCGAGCCTTCTGAACGGCGCGGGAGCGCGAGGGCCATCTGCACTCAGCAGGTGGCTTTCTCATTACCCCCGCGGGAAGGCGGCGGGGACCGCCGATTCGGCGCCCCGCAGACGGGCCAAGTGTGGTACGATGACGCTGGGCGCCACGGCGCGCGCCCTAATCGGGAAAAGAGGTTGAGAAGGGCCTCCCCAAGGGAGGCCTTTTTTGTTATGATGGCTGGGGCTTTGTCGGATGCTGGAAGGACGGCGGAAAGAGCGCCCGGCAGGTCGCAGGAAGATAGATGGGATAAGGTTGGCCCGGGGCGGAGCGGTCGCAGCCCTCACGATGCGCTCCCCCCGGGCCGGCCCTTCGTCTGGATTGCGCGCGTTGCGCCGCGAGAGGTATCTTCCGCAAGTCCGCCCGGATGTCACCGGTTATTTGCGGTCGGCGAGGGGGAAAAGCACGCGTATTCGGCGCGCGCTCCGCAGCGCGGCGGACGCAAACGCAGGCAGCGGCACGCGCGGATCGGGGGCCAGCCGCAGGGCCGGCATGGGCCTCCACCCCTCCCCCAGATCCACCTCCACCAGGAAACGCGAGAGCAGACCGCGCCGCCAGTCGGCGGCATAGAGGTCGCCGGGGCGGTACTGGGGACGCAGGTACTGGCGGAAGAGCGGGGTGATGGAGCCCCAGAGTCCCTCGCCCCCCTCGGCGGGGCCGACGATGAGCCACTGGGGCATGGTCCACGCACTGCCCATCTCGTGGCTGAGGGCATGACCCACGGGGATGATCTGGAAGGCCCCCAGGTTGCCGATGGGTGAGGTGGAGATGTCGAGCACCCCGGCGTGATTGGCGCGAATCCGCCCGACGGCGGCGAAGAGCGACCCGGAGAAGCGGCCTACTCCTCCCACGGGGTGGATCACCCAGCCGATGAGCCGGCGCGCGCCGTCCGGGTAGCGCAGGGTGACGGCGCCGCCGGGGCGGTTCTCGAACTCGGCGGATACGGGATAGGGAATCGGCTGCACCACCCGGATGACCAGCGCATCCCCCCGCGCGGGCCGGTAGCCCGCGCCCAGGGGGAAAACCGCCCCCTTCCGCACCACCTCCACCCGGCTGCCCACGAAGGGCGCGTCTCCACCCCCGAAGATCCCGGTCCCCGCGGGGATGTCCGTGTAGATGGAGGAGTCGGGGCTGAGAAAGGAGGCGTATCCCGCGGGGACCCTGAGGAATTCCCAGGGGACCAGCGAGAAGATGACTCCACGATCCTGCTCGGCGTTGTATCCGGCGCTGATGTGAATGGCGTTGACCGCCACGGCCGCCACCTGCCCCGGCGGAATCCACTTGCTGGCCGTGTAGCCGCGCTCGTTGACATGTGTGGTGTAGGCGACGACGCGGCCCACCTGCTTCCACGTGGCCCCCTGGTCGCGGCTGATGGAGATGGGGCCGGATTCATCGTTGACGATGCGGATGCGCAGGAGCTCTCTCCCGCCCCCCGCGCTCGCCGGCTCGCACCAGCCGGCGAACCCCGCCGCGAACAGCAGCGCCCAGCAGGTGAGCAAGATCTGCGCCGGGCGCGCGGTCACGGCCGCGCCTCCCCCCCGCCTCCATCCCCCAGCAGGCCCAGCGCGAGTTCCACATTGCGCAGGGCGGCCCGGCGCAACCCCGGCCGCCGCGCCTTCAGCTCGGCGGAAATCCTCTCCCGGTCGCGCAGAGCGCGCGCCACGGCCCCGGCCAGGGCCCCCGGATCGAAATCCGCCGCCGACGCGGCCACCGAAAGGCCGAGCGTCTCCATCAGGGCGTCCACCTTGGGGTCATAGGAGATCGCCACCGGCGGCACGCCGGAGAGGGCCGCGAAGACCAGGGCGTGGAGCCGCATCCCGACCACCAGGTCGCACCCGCCGATGAGGGCGAGCACCTCGCGAGCAGACAGCGGAGCGTCCACCACACTTGCTTCTCTCTCCATCGCCGCGGCCGTGCGGGCCGCGAAGGAGAGGTCGGCCGGCCGCTGCATGGGCACCAGGAGAGGGCGGAGCCCGCGCTCCCGGCAGATTCCGTCCAGCGCCCCCGCGAGCCGATCCGCCAGCCCGCCGGCCTCGTCCCCAGGGGGAAGGCGCAGGCAGAGGGCGGCGACCGGATCGCCCCCGCGCGGCAGCGCGGCCCTCGCCCAGGCGCGGGCGATTTCCTCCTCGGAGGGGGGTTCCAGCGCGAAGGCGAGGTCCGCGGTGATCTCCACGGGACGCCCGACGCCCAGCGCGCGCAGGAGTTCCGCGGAGGCGTGGTCCCGCACCGCCAGCGCCTCCACGCGCTCCAGTTCCCGCCTCACCAGGGACCGCACCCAGCGGCGGCGCAGCGGCCCGATTCCCTGGCCCACACAGGCCGTAGGCAGGCCCGCGCGCCGGGCGAGGCGGATGACGGCCAGATAATAGAGCGGGGAGCGCCAGCTGGTGGCGTCCTGGAGCAGCCCCCCGCCGCCGCTGATGAAGAGGTCCGCCCGGCGCAGCTCGGAGCGAAGGCCCGCCAGGGTCCGCGGCGCGGCCCTCACCCCGTGTTCCGCCTCGGTCGCCTCGGGGTTGGCGGAGAGAACCGTCAGTTCGGCCCCCGGGCGCAACCGCCGCACCCCGGCCGCGAGACCGGCGAGGAGTGCCTCATCGCCCGCGTTGCCGAATCCGTAGTAGCCGGATACCAGCAGACGGGGCGCGTTCATGGCTGCCGGCGGGGAGCGGGGCGGACGCACAGCCTCTGCCAGACCAGCACCAGGACCAGCCCCAGCGCGGCCCCGATCCAGAGGCCGTGCACGGTGCGGAGCAAGCTGATGAGCAGGGGCATGTGGAAATGGCAGAAGGTGTTGACGATGGAGACCTGGCCGACTGCTGCGAAGAGCGCTACCAGGGGCAGCCAGGTGCGGCGTCCCCGGAGGGCGAGCGCGGCGGCGAGCATCATCATCGGGTGGCCGATCAGGAACTCCTTGAGGCGGGGACGCACCACCAGAAGGGATTCCAGGCCCGAGCGCAGCTTCAACTCCACGGCGGCGGGAGCGACCGCGGACTGATTTCCGCTCCGCATCAGCGCGAAGCCGATGGCGCCCAGGGCCGCCAGAATCGCCACCGCCTCGATCACCAGCACCGGCCGGGAGAAGAACTCCATCACCCTCACCCGCAGGCGCCTCCACCACAGGGAGAGCGGTTCCACGCGGCCCGGCAGGTCGGCGATCACCGCCAACAGCACGATGGGCAGAGGGGAGAGATAGGAGAACTTCACTCCCGCAAACGGCACCGCCCCCACCAGGTAGACCGGGCGGGAATAGATTCCCGCGATCACCAGCCCGCCCGCGAGGGAGACGAGGCTGGCGCCCGCGAGCGCCTCCAGGGAGACGGCGACGGGGCGCGCGGAGGCCGGGGCGGCGCTCTTCCCCCGCGCCCACTGGAGGAAGAGGATCACCCCCAGCGCGGGGAAGATGCAGGCCGCGGCCAGGCCGGAGAGAGGCGCCACCAGCGGCGCGCGCCAGCGGCCGAGAGCGAGGCCCAGGCCCGTGAGGACGAGGAACAGCACCAGCGACCAGCCCCGGCGGAGGGGAACGAGGCGGCGCAACAGCAGCAGCGCGGCCGCGGGCAGGGCCAGCAAGACCAGCGCGCGCAGGGGCCACGGCGGCCAGCCCGCGGGGACCCGCAGGGGCGCGGGCGGCCCCGGCTTGAAGCCCGCATTCAGCAGCTTGCGGGAGAGCGACCGCAGGTAGTGCGTATTCGCTTTCAGCGGGTCGGGCTGGGAGCGGGGCATCAGGCGGACATAGCAGGCGCGCACCCCGCGCTCCTTCACCGCCCGCAGGTAGCGCGCCACCGCGGCCTGGGGCGATAATTTCACCAGGTCCGCGTCGGTGATGGAGTGTACGCGGATGGTGCGCTCCGGGATCGCGGAGGCGAGCTCGCGGTCCCCCTTCTGGGCGGCTATCTCGATGTAACCGTACAGCAGGTCCAGGTCACGGAAGGCCGCCGCGGTGGTGGAGACGAGCTGGGGGAAGCCGAGGATTTCGTCATTGCGGAACACCACCAAGCGGGCCCCCGCCTCCGAGGCGCGCTCCAGGGAGGCGCGCACCGCCTGCTCGGAGACGGCGGGGAAATTCACCGGCCGGGCGACCAGCCGCAGGCGCTGGGCCTTCGCGGCGGCCGTCTCCTCCGGCCTGAACATCACCGGCACGGAGGCGATCTGCTCGAATCCCACTCCCCTCAGCACCACTGCGGGCGTGTACTGCGAGAGCCCGACGGAGGCCTTGGGCAGATCCTGCCGCAGAACGGAGGCCAGGCCGACGACGCCGGCGGCGCTGGCGTCCGAAGTGCCCAGCACCGTGCCCTCCGGTGTCGAGAGCGCGATCAGCCGCCCGGAGGCGACCATCTCCGCGAGAGTCTCCTCCTTGACCGCGAGCGCGGTGGCCCCGACGGACTTCAGCGCGGCGAGGGTATCGGAAAAACTCTTCCCTGAGGCAAGCGCGAGCTGGTGCACGTCATCCGCGTCAACGATCAGCTCTACGGTGCGGTTGCCCCGCTCCAGCGCCACGCGGTCCGCGCCCAGCGCCACGGCCGCGGCGAGCGCGACGAGGATGAGCAGCGCGAGCGCCCAGTCTGTATGGTCCACTGATACCCTCCCGGTCCCCAACCTGCCCTATTCTAGCAGGGCATTCGGCGTCCGGCAAACGCAAGGCCGAGGAGGCCGGCCCGCGATGGCGAAGGATTCGTCCCGGAGAGACCGGAGAGAGGCGATGTCTGGATACGTACTGGGTCTGGATGGCGGACAGAGCGTCACGCTGGCCGCGGTGTGCGACCTGCAGGGGCGTCTGCTCGGCCTGGGCCGCGCAGGACCGGCCAATCACGTCTGGGAGCCGGGTGGCCGGGCGCGGGCGCGGCGCGCGGTCACGGGCAGTGTGACGCGCGCCCTGCGCGCGGCGCGCCTCGGGGCGGTGCGCTTCGAGGCGGCCTTCTTCGGCATCACCGGGGCGACCGAGCACACGCGGCGCGCCGTGGAGGACTGTGTGCAGGCGCGCCGGCTCCACATTGCCGGGGACACGGTGAACGCGCTCGCCTCCATCACCGAGGGAGGTCCCGGCGTGGCGGCGATCGCGGGCACGGGGTCAATCGCCTATGGGGAGAATCGGAGGGGCGAGACGGCGAAATCCTCGGGCTGGGGCTACCT
>WFSF01000240.1 GCA_015486155.1 Armatimonadota bacterium | reverse complement strand
GTCCTCCGTCGCGGCCCCCTCTTCCCCGCGGCCCCTCCCTGCGCGAGGGACCAGGGCGCGCGGGAGCCGGGCGCCTCGCGGGAGCCGCGGCCTGGGGAGGCGCGGACGCCGCGCTCGATTCGGCGGAGGGAGCCGCCGGGGGGGCCTGGGAGGCGGCCGGAGGCGGAGTCTCCGCGCTCGGGGCCGCGGCCTCAGGCGGTGCGGCAGGAGTCTCCGCGGGCGTCTCCGCCGCGGTCTCTTCCTCTTTCGGGGTGGCGTTCTCAGGCGCCGGTGTCTCTGTCATCGCAACCTTCCTTCAATACCTCTTTTTGCTGTCTGTACGCGCTACTGATCGTCCCAGGGGCCGGCGGCTTCGGACACGTCCTCCGCGGGCGTCTCTTCCTGGGCCGCGGGCTCGGGGGCCGTCTCCGGGACCTCGGGCGCTTCCTCTCTCTTGCGGTCCAGCGCCCGCACCATGAAGCTGACGACTTCCGCCGCGCTTCTCCTCATCCCCTCTGGGGTAGTCCACTGCCTGATCTGGAGCCGCCCCTCGACCAGGACCAATCTTCCCTTGTTCAAGTAGTTGGCGGCGAACTCCGCCTGTTGACGCCAGGCAACGATGTTGATGAAATCGGTCTGCTTCTCGCCGCCGTCCCGGGGGCGCGCCCGGTCCACAGCCAGTCGAAACGTCACCACGGGAACCCCGTTCGGCGTATAGCGCAACTCGGGGTCCGCGGTCAGCCGACCCACCAGGATGATCCGGTTGTACATGGACCCTTGCCCTTTCGGCGGCCCCGCCGCGGGCGGGCCGCATGAGCGTTCCGCGTCATCACTCAGAGCGCGGGCGCCGCCCCCTTGCCGCGGGGCGAACGCGCCTCACTCCTCCTTCTCGTCCAGCCTGACCACCAGGTGCCGCAACACCGCCTCCGAGACCTGCAGCTGGCGCTCGATCTCCTTCACCACGGCCGGATCCGCGCGCACCTCGGCGAGGATGTAGATTCCGTCGCGCCGCCCCTTGATCTCGTAGGCGAGCCGCCGCCTTTCCCACGGAGCGATCTTCTTCACTTCCCCGCCCTGCCGCCGGATGAGTTCACTCAGCCGCTCTTGGGTGGCGGTGATCTCCTCGTCGGAGAGCGTGGGCTCGACGATGAACATGATCTCGTAATTCCTGACCATTCCTCTTATCCTGTCACCATGGGAGCCCCCCTGGCGCGGCCAGGCCGAACGGGCCGCAGGTGGCAGCGTGGGAGCACTCCTTCCTATGGACTTGTACGGCCCCGTGCGGAGCAGGAAGGCCGACCCGCGAATGCGGCTCACGGGCGACAACGCGGCCCCCGTACGGCGGGCCGCGACGACCGGGGCATTATACCAGGCCCCACCTCCGGGCGCAAGCGCGTATTGGTTGACAGCCCCCATTCCCCCTGGGTATACTGTTTTCGAGGAGCGGGTGTCGCACGTCCCCGCTCGTCACTTTGCCAGGGAATGAGCACCATGAGCGGTTCTTCGCCCGCCATTCTCCGCTGATTCCCCGCCAGGAGGAACTGGCTTGGCTAGTGCAGATGTTGTGCTTCAGATCGAGGGCCTGACCAAGATCTACCGCTCGCTGTTCACCCCGGCCGGAGTGAGGGCGGTGGACAACCTGAACCTGACGGTGCGCCAGGGGGAGACCTACTCCATCGTGGGGCCGAACGGCTCCGGCAAGACCACTACCCTCAAGATCCTGCTTGGTCTGATCTTCCCCACCGCGGGTTCGGCATCCATCTTCGGCAAGAGCATCGCGGACCTCTCCGTGCGGGAGCGAATCGGCTTTCTGCCCGAGGATGCGTATCTCTACGACTGCTTCAGTGGAGAGGAGCTGCTGGACTTCTACGCCGGCCTCTTCGGCTACTCGAAGGCGAGGCGGCGCGAACTGGTGGATGAACTGCTCACCCTGGTGGGGATGCAGGCGAACCGAAAGGTCCCCTTCCGCGAGTGCTCCAAGGGAATGAGACAGCGGATCGCGCTGGCGCAGGCGCTGGTCAACGACCCGGAACTGCTCATCCTCGACGAGCCCACCTCCGGGCTGGACCCGGCGGGCCGCCACCAGATGACCCTCCTCATCCAGGAGATGAAGAAGCGCGGGAAGACCATCCTGCTCTGCTCGCACTTCCTGGCCGAGGTGGAGGAGGTGTGCGACCGGGTGGGCATCATGTACCGGGGGCGGCTGGTGGCGGAGGGGACGATCGAGGAGCTGGCGGGAGAGCCGGAGGAAACGGTGGTGACGGTCACGGACCTGAGCCCGGAGACGGCCCAGCGGCTCTCCGCGCTGCCCGCCGTGAAAGAGGTGGCCGCCGACGTCGTCCGCCTGGACCACGTCGGTGAGAAGGATTTGTGGCAGGCGCTGGAGATCATTCACGACGGCGGCGGCGAGATCGTGGAGGTGAGCCGGCCCAGGCCCAGCCTGCAAGACATCTTCGTCAAAGCGATCAGGGAGGAAGTAGAGTGAACCCGGTCGTCACCAAAGTCATCCTGACCGTAGGCGTGGCCTTGATCGTGGCCGCCGCGGTGGTCACCCGGAGAGCGTGGCTGCCGGCGATCTGGCACGCGATTCCCTCCGTCTGGCGCATCGCCAAGATCACCGTGGCGGAGGCCCGCCGAAGGCGGGTGCTCCAGGCGGTGATCGCGCTGGTGATCCTCATCATCGTTTCCATGACCTTCTTCTCCTATCTGAGCCCCCAGGAGCAGGCTCGTATGCTCATCAACGGGGGGCTTTCAGCGATCACCGTGTTCGGGATCATGCTGGCGATCTTCGTGGCCGCCTTCCTGATCCCCAACGAGGTCGAAAGCCGCACCGTCTACGCCATCCTGGCCAAGCCCGTGCGGCGCTTCGAGTTCGTGCTGGGCAAGTATCTGGGGGCCTTGATCGTGCTGGCGGCGGTGGTGGCGATCATGACCGTCGTGCTGGTGGGGGTGCTGGTGGTCCAAGACCACTTGGTGGAGGATCTGCCCGACTCCGTGTTCAACCCCAACATCGCCCAGGTGGTGTTCGCCTCCGCCATGAGTTACTGCGCGCTGGCGGTGCTGACGGCACTGATAGTGCTCATCTCCACGGTCTCCTCCACCACCATGACCGTGATCAGCGCATTCATCATCTGGGTGGTGGGCAGCATGCAGTCTCAGATCCACGACTTGGCGGAGAAGGCGACCGGAGCCGCAAAACTCCTCCTGCTCGTGATGTACCATTTGATTCCCCACCTGGAGAACTTCGACTTTCGTTTCCAGGCCTCGTATTTCGTGCCGATACCGGTGCCCGCAGCTATCAGCGCGGTGATCTCCGGGATTCTCTACACCGGAGTGGTCTTGATAGTGGCATCGGTATTCTTCAACGATAGGCAGGTGTAGACGCCATGATGTCTCGACGGGCCCGCAACTTCTGGGTGGCGCTCTTTTGCGCGGGCGTATTGATGGTATCCGTGCCCATTCAGGAGAAAATCCACAAGGAGCGCCCGGAGTTGTTCGACACCTCCCGAAAGGGACGCGCCTCAAGCATGATCAGCGTCGGCCCCACGCCTGCGGTGATCGCGGCGCTGGGGGGCTTCCGCTCGGTGGCCGCCGACCTCCTGTGGCTCAAGGTGGACAGCGTATGGGAGGGGGGATCCTGGTGGGCGATGCTGCCTCTGCTGAACGCCGTGGTGCAGCTCGACCCCCACTTCGAACTGGCCTGGAAGGTATACGGGTGGCACTGCGCCTATAACCTCAACGCGGAATCGAAAACGGCGATAGACCGAAACTACTGGCTCCAGAAGGGAATCGAGATTCTCGAGCAGGCGGTGGAGGCGAACCCGCATTCCTGGGAGATGAGGTGGGAATTGGCGTGGACCCTATACGACCGCGCTCACGAACTCCGCCGGGCGGCCGAGATGTTCTATCAGACCTCCAAGTTGCCGGAGGCTCCGGCCTACGTCTTCCGCTTCTGCTACCGCCCCTACGAGAAACTGCTTGACCGCGAGGGCATCTTCCGCGGTCTGAAATACGCCAAGCAGCACTATACGAACGACAAGAAGCACCAATTCCTGGTGAATCGGGATACCAACTTCTGGCGCACGCACTGGGACGACCCGTACACTCACCGGCGCATCATCGTGAGGGAAAACACGGACCGGTACCAGCGGGGCCTCGAACCCTACCTCTATCCGAACGATAAATTCTGGGATGTGTGTCCGGTCTGCGGGATGCCCGTCCGCAAGAGCAAGGACGCGGTATGCGAGAACGTGGCCTGCCCTAACTACAAGCATCCCATCCACCGCCAGTAGCGTGTCGCGGCCGACCGCCATGGGCGACGCTGAATTGCTCGGGCCGCGCGTGGGCACCGATGAAGCGGGGAAGGGGGACTATTTCGGCCCCCTGGTGGTGGCCGCCGCGTTCGCCGACGAAGCGGCCCTCACCCGTCTCCCCCAGGCCGGGGTGAAGGACGCCAAGAAGATCACCTCCTCGCGCCGGCTGTGGGAGTTGGAGAAGGCGGTGAGACAGATCTGCCCCGCCTTCGAGGTGGTGGTCATCTCGCCCCCGCGCTACAACGAACTCCACGCCAAGATGCGAAACCTGAACCGACTGCTCGCCTGGGCGCACGCGCGGGCGCTCGAGAACGTGCTCGCCCGGGTGAAATGCGACCTGGCCATCGCGGACCAGTTCGGGGACGAGAGCTACCTCGAGCGGTCATTGATGGAACGCGGGCGGGAGGTGCGCCTGGTACAGAGGCACCGGGCGGAGAGCGATCCTGCGGTGGCGGCGGCCTCGGTGCTGGCCAGGGCGGGGTTCGTGCGGGCGCTCGAAAGGCTCTCCACCCGAGTCGGAATCGATCTCCCCAGAGGGGCCGCTCACGTCATCGCGGCCGGGCGCAAGGTGGTGGCCAAAGGGGGCGCGGAACTCCTGGGGCAGGTGGCAAAGCTGCACTTCCGCACCACCAATCAACTGATGGATTAGTAGGCCCGCCTAGCGCGCCATTATCCCTTCCACCCCGGCTCTCACCCCATGGGTGACCAGCGTCACCAGCAGCCCAGAGAGGATGATGCCGGCCGTCAACGCCCAGGCCGCCCGCCACTTGCGGATGCCAAGCACGATCGCCACCAGCGATCCCGTCACCGCTCCGCTGCCGGGCAACGGGATCGCGACGAAGCCGACCAGACCCCACATGCCCCACTTGTTCACCACCTCCGCGTTCCGCCTGGCGCGCGCGAACAGCCAGTGAAGCAAGCGATCGGCGATTCTGTTCCCATATAACCATTTGCTCACAGGCTCGATCAGCAACAGCAGCGGCGTCACGCCGATGATATTGCCCAACACGCCGAAGAACATCGTCTTCACCGGCGACATGTGGAAGACCAGGAGTCCGACGATGACGCCCCCCCGGATCTCGAACACGGGAAGCCCGGAGATGACGGCGACCACCAGCTCCGGGCGCAGGTGCATTCCCGCGAGCCACTGGGCCGTCTGCTGGAGCCATTCGTTCATCGGCTTTTCGCCCACCAGTCCGGCGCGCGCGCCAGCAACTCCTCCCCCACCCAGTCGGGCACGTGAACTCCGCCGATGGGGATCGGCCGGTCGCTTCGAGGGCCGTGGGAATCGCTTCCCCCCGTCACCAACAGCCCGCGCTCCCTGGCCAGCGCCACCAGCTCCGCGCTGTCGCGCGCGCTGTGATCACAGTGATACGCCTCCAGCCCGGCGATGTCGAAGGCCAGCAGAGCCTCCAGCGCGCCGTTGTGGGGAAGCTTGGCCGGGTGCGCCAGGACCGGCAGGCCTCCGGCGGCGCGGATCATCTCACACGCCTTCTCCGGCGAAAGGCGCTCCCGGGGCACATAGGCCGCCTTGCCGCGCCCGAGATAGCGCTGAAACGCCTCCTTGACGGATTTCACGCGGCCGGCTTCCACCAGCGCCGCCGCGATGTGCGGCCGCCCCACCGATCCGCCGCCGGCGATCTCCTGCACCCGCGCCATGTCGATCCCCGCGCCCAGCTCCTGAAGGCGCCTCACGATCCCCTCGTTTCGCTCATCCCTGGCACGCCGCAGCCAGGACAGGGTGGCCTGCGCCTCCGGGTGATCATAGCGGATGAAATACCCGAGCATATGCACTTCGTAGGAGTAGGTGCCCACGCTCAACTCCACCGCGGGGACGAAGTCGAGCCCGGCGGCCCGGGCCGCCTCCGCCGCCTCCGGCAACCCGTCGGTGGTGTCGTGATCCGCGATGGCGAGCAGCCTCACCCCCTCCGCAGCCGCGGTCTCCACCACCTCGCGCGGGGTGAGCGTGCCGTCCGAGACGGTGCTGTGAATGTGCAGGTCGATTCGGCTGCGCGCCACCGGCGCCTCCCTACCCACCGCCGGCCGCCGGCCGGCTCAAGGCAACACCCGGCATTCGACGCGGGAGAGCACCGGCATCCGGATATTGGCGGCGGTGACGCGAGCGGTGAGGGACACGAGGCACGGCTTTGCCGGCAGGAATCGGTAGGAGACGGATTGGATCGTCCCCGTCTCCATGTCTCCCAGCGCGGCGATGACGGTGGTCGGAGTAGACTCCCAGTAGCATTCCTCCGGGGTCACCGCCTGGCAGATGAGATTGGTCATGCCTCGTCCGGTCAGGGTCACCCTCACATCGCGGGCCGTCGCCCCGCCCTGATTGGCCACCAGCACCGTGACCGAAAGCACCTCGTCCTCCAACACGGATGAGGGGGCGTCGGCCGAGACCCGCAGGGAGGTCGCGGGGGTTTCCTGGGTGAAGGCGCGCACCAGGAAGAAAGCCCCGAAGCCCGCCAGCCCCAGCACCCACACCGCCACCAGCCCCTTGATGACAGCGCGCGTGGGCCGGGCGCGCACAACGCCGCCCTCCGTCAGCCGGGAGACGAAATCCGGGCAATCGCGGACCTCGTCGGGGTCTGTCACATGGTCGTCCAAGCGGCGGTTGACGTTGACGCAATCCAGTATCCGTAGGTCGAAGTGTTTGCAGTACCGGCATTTTCCGAGCGCTTCGTGGCACTTGTAGCAGCGAGCCAGCCGCCGACGGCCGTTCGGGTTGAGAGTCCCGCATTTCGGGCATCGCACCGTCGCCATAGCTTGCTCCCCGGCACGCCATGCTCGACCGGAGCGAATGAAGGCCGCGCTTCCCCTTCACCGCTGGCGCCAACTCCCGCCACCGGGAGTATATGGCGGCCCCGAAGGCGTGTCAAGGCGGCCGCTTGCCCACTCTCCGCGGCAAATCGCCCGGCCCTGTGCAGGCGCCCGCCACCGTCGGGCGAAAGGAGGTGAAAACGCGATCCGACGGACGGCAACCAAGAGAGGAGGCGGGTGAGATGAAAGTGGGTCTGTACACGGTGACCTTCTCCGGCGTGTGGTACGACGGCCCCGGCCTGGGCCTGGAGGAGATATTCCAGCGCGCGAAGGCGATGGGATATGACGGGGTCGAGATCGCCGCGAAACGGCCCCACGCCAATCCCATGGACCTGGACGACGCAGCGCGCGCCCGCATCCGCGCCCAGGCCGCGGCGCTGGGGCTGGATATCCCCGCGGTGGCCGGCTACTCGAACTTCGCCAGCCCCATCGTGGAGCAGCGGGAGAACGAGCTGCTGGTGACCAGGGAACAGATAAAGCTGGCGCGGGACCTGGGCGCGCCGGTGGTCCGCGTGTTCGCCGCCTGGCGGGGGATCACGCTGCGCGAGGGACACGCCACCTACGACATCACCCGGCGCCACTGGCCCCAGGGGCCGGACGCGACCTTCCTGGAACAATGGAACTGGGTGAAGAAAGCTCTCAAGGAGATGGCGGACTTCGCGGGGGAGCAGGGAGTGACGCTGGCGCTCCAGAACCACGAGCCGCTGCTGCGAGACCACCTGGACATGCTGGACATGATCCGCGAGGTGGACTCCCCGGCGCTCCAGGCCTGCCTGGACTGCCCCCTGCTGACCAGCCAGGCGGATGATTACGTGGCGCAGGCGGTGCGGGACACCGGCGCCCTGCAGGTGCACTCCCACTTCGGCGGCGAGTTCGAGGAGGTGGAGGGAAAGGCGGTGCAGCGGCCCATTCGCTACACCCGACGCCCGCGGTTCAACTATCCCGCCTTCGTGAAGGCGCTGAAAGAGATCGGCTACCAGGGCTACCTCACCTACGAGTTCTGCCATCCCTGCCTGGGGGACCACCACGAGCTGGAGGGGCTGGAAGCGGTGGCGAAACAAGCGGAACTCGCTTGCAGGTATATGAAGGGGCTGCTGTCGTAAAAAAAAAGAAAGAACCTTGAGATCGGGAGCTTCGAACCGTGACCCCACTAGAGCGCATAAACGCCGTGTTGCATGGGGACCAGCCGGACCGGGTGCCCTTCGTCCCCTACGACAACCTGGTGCCCAGGGGGGATTTCGAGCGAGAGCTCCGCAACCGCGGGATGGGGCTCTGCCTGCGGAGGTCGGCGATCTGGTCCGAGATGCCCGAGGTGCATGTCGAGTACCGCACTGAGGGTGACCTGAGTTACACCATCTATCACACCCCCGTGGGCAGCGTGCGCTCCGCCGTGCGCACCCACGTGGGCCGCATCAGCGACGGGGAGAGCATTGAGGCGGAGTGGATGATCAAGGGGCCGGATGACTTCGAGCCGGTCATCTTCATGCTGGACAACACGATCTTCCACGCAGACTACGAGGGGTTTCTCGGGCACGTGCGGGATATCGGGAGCGACGGCATCGTCCGGCTCGATGGACCGGTTCCTCCCTATGACGCCACCGACCAGTTCTTCTCCCTGGAGGACTGGTCGGCCGCGCAGTTCGATTATCCCGAGCAATTCGCCCGCCTGCTGGAGGCCTGTGAGCGCCGCCTGGAACGCATGATGCCCCTCATCCTGGAGGCCCCGGGCGAACTCACCTCCATGGGCTCCCTGAGCGGGATCTACGGCCCGCGGCAGTACGAGCAGTACGTGGTGCCCTTCTACCGGAAATACACGCCCCAGCTGCTGGAGGCGGGCAAGATCCCCATCCTCCACGCCCACAACAGCAACCTGCGCGCTTTCGTGGACCTGGTGGCACAGACCGGCGTGCCCGCGGTGGAGGCCTTCACTCCCCCGCCCTGCGGCGACCTCCCCCTCTCCGAGGCGCGCCAGGCATGGGGGAAGGAGACGGTCATCTGGGTGAACTTCCCCGAGACCCTGTTCCTGCTGGGCAAGCGGCAGACCTATGAGTACACCGTCGACCTGCTCAAACAGGACGCGGGCAGCGGCCGCCTAGTGATCGGGATGACCGAAATGGGATCCTACGGGATCACCGACGACGAGAGCGAGCGCCAGTTCAAGGACGGGATGCGCGCCATCATGGACGCGATCGACGATTACGGCACGCTCTCGTGAATCCAGACCGCGCCGGGCGCGCCCGTCCTCGCCGCCCCTACCACGGCCAGGGCTGGCTGCGATAGACCTCCGCCCCCCAGTTCAGGTCGCGAGACAGCAGGAACATGCCTCCTCCTCCGCCGTACAGGTCCTCTCCCCGCTCCAGCGCCTCGACGATGGCGCGCCGCAACCGGGTGTCCCTGGGGGCGGTGGCGGGGTCCACGGTGGCGCTGTTGAACACGCGCTTGAACATGCTCGGGGGCCACTGTTCCGTCGGAACCAGGTAGAACTCGCGCTGGAACCGCACCAGGTTGGAGTCGGGCGGAAGCACCTCGGCCAGCCAGGTATTCAGCAGCCAGGAGTGGCAACGGAACCCCACGAAGCGATATTTGGGGTAGTGCCGCGGAAAGAACTTCATGGCTCGTTGGAACGCGCGGCCGCAGGCCTCGTGCCCCAGCGGCTCGCCGCCGGGGATGTGAATCTTTAGGACCGGGTCTCCGGGAGCCAGATCCTGCCGCCATTCGCTCAGCGCCAGGCGCACCTCCCTGTGCACCGCATACCCCTCGGGATGGATCGGATAGCCGCGCGCCTCGTCGTCTCCGATGGTGAGATCCGCGGTCCAGCGCTCCTGGTCCTCCCGGTGCGGCACGTGCCCCTCAGGGGTGTAGTCAATGCCAGCCTCGGAGAGGGCGACCACTACTCCCGTCCCGCGGTTCCGGTAGACGCGCACCGGCAGATCGAACTCCCCGAACTGGAACTGGAGCCTCCCCAGCCGGTATATTTGGCCGCTGAGATGATAGCGCAGCCAGGGGAGGTTGACACACAGCCCGCTCCCATCGCCCTCCGGCTTCACCCAGAAGGACAGGTCGGTGAGGGTGTCCCGCACCACCTCTGTCGGCACCTGATGGAGGCGATGCTGCTCCTGCATCTGCGGGACATTGGAGAGCAGCACGACGAGACACAGATATCCGGCATCGGCCCCCAGCGCCGCTTGCGGAAGAGGCCACGAATCTATATCCTGCCAGCTGGCCTCCTCGGTCACGAAGACCCGGTAGCGCATGTGCCAGGCAAGTCGCTGCAGGGCCTCGCTCTTCATTATCCGCCCGGAAACGCGCGCGGCCGCCTCCGTCAGCTCGGGGCGCAGGCCCACCTCTCCACAGGCCCACCGCACGAAATCGGGCTTCAGAAAATCGAGCTCGGCGGGCAACGCCCTCTGGGACTCTTCCCAGCCGACGCGCAGTCGCTCCGCCCCTTCTCCAAGTTGCAGCTGCTCCCGCACTTCCTCGAAATCCACTACCTGACACCTCAACGTTTTCCGGGGAACACTTGCGCGGCCGATACACGCGGCGGCAAAGTCCGTCCTTCCGAAGAATGCAGGCCCGCCCGCAGGGCCTGCGTCGGTATCCTCCCTTCTCCCTTCCCCTCCGAACGACCTGCCGGAGAGGCTTCCACATACAAATAAAGGTTTGCTTGTATTACAGGAGGGCGGTGCTGAAATAGCGCTCCGCGCGGTCCGGGAGCACGGTGGCGATGTTGCCCGTGATCC
This sequence comes from Armatimonadota bacterium, assembly GCA_015486155.1. Taxonomy (GTDB): domain Bacteria; phylum Armatimonadota; class Hebobacteria; order Hebobacterales; family Hebobacteraceae; genus S016-27. The sequence continues at coordinate 12,886 of WFSF01000240.1, read as the reverse complement.
TCTTCGCCAGTTCCCTGGCGGCCCAGATGTTGGCCCCGGAAGAGGTGCCCACCAGCAACCCGCAATCCCGGCCCAACTCCCGGGCGGTCTCGATGGCGTCCGCGTCCGACACCTCGATCACCTCGTCCACCAACGACACATCCAGGATGGCGGGCACGAAGCCGTCTCCGATTCCCTGGATCTGATGCAGGCCGGGCTCGTGCCCCAGGATGGCGGACTTGCCCTTGGGCTCCACCGCCACCACCCTGACATCCGGCTTGTGCTCCTTGAGGAATTTGCCGACCCCCTGGAGGGTGCCTCCGCTGCCGACCCCCGCCACGAAGCAGGCGATATCACCGCTCATCTGCCGCCACAGCTCGCGCGCGGTCTCTTCATAGTGACAGCGCGGATTGTCGGGGTTCTCGAACTGCTGGAGGACAAAGATGCGCGGGTCCTCCTCGACCATCTTGCGGACCCGCTCCACGGCGCCGGAGATTCCCTCCTCGTCCGGGGTGAGAATCAGCTCCGCGCCGAGCGCGCGTATCAGCTTCTTGCGCTCCTCGCTCATTCCCTCCGGCATCACGATGCGCACCTGGTATCCCTTCAGTCGCCCCACCAGCGCGACCCCGATGCCGGTGTTTCCCGAGGTGGGCTCGCAGATGATGGAGTCCGGCTTCAGCCGGCCGTCCCGCTCCGCCCCCTCGATCATCGCCCGGGCGACGCGGTCCTTGATGCTGCCGCCGGGGTTGAGAAACTCGCCCTTGGCGAAGATCCTTCCCCCCTGTATCTGAATCAGGGGGGTGTTTCCTATCAGGTCCAACACGTTGTCAGTCAGCATTTCACAATCCTGCGCACAATCGGCGGGGCCGCGGGGACCTCCGCCCTGCGCTCGCTTCTATTCATCTTGTACCCATACCGCCCGCGTGACTTCCTCCAGAGTGGTGACGCCCTGGCGGGCCTTCTCGATGGCGTCGTCCCGCAGGCTTCTCATCCCCAGGCTGCGCGCCAGCCGCCGGATCTCGCCGGCGGTCTCCCGCCTGGTGATGGCGGCGGAGATGTCGTCGTTGACCATCATGATCTCGAACACGCTGGTGCGGCCGAAGTAGCCGGTGCCGCGGCAGTGCTCGCAGCCCCGCCCGCGGTAGAAGGTGCCCCCCTCCTCGATGCCCAGGGCGGCCAGGAGATCGGGGCTGGGCTGGTCCTCCGTCTTGCACTTCGGGCAGATCTTCCTCACCAGCCGTTGGGAGAGAAACACGGTGGCGGAGGATGCCACCAGAAACGGCTCCGCCCCCATGTCAACCAGCCGGGAGGCTCCGCTGGCGGCGTCGTTGCAGTGGACGGTGGTGAGCACCAGGTGTCCGGTGAGGGCGGCCTGGATGGCCATCCGCAGGGTCTCCAGGTCGCGGATCTCTCCGACCATGATGACATCCGGGTCCTGGCGCAGGATGGCGCGCAGTCCGGAGGCGAAATCCAGGCCTATCTTCGGGTGAACCTGAATCTGCGTGGCGCGGCTGAGTTGGTATTCCACGGGATCCTCGACGGTGACCACGTTCCTGCCCACCCGATCCAGGCGGGTGAGGATGGCGTAGAGAGTGGTGGTCTTTCCGGATCCGGTGGGGCCGGTGGCGAAGATCATTCCGTGCGGACGGCGGACCAGGTCCTCCATCATCATCAGGTGATCGGGGGCGAATCCCAACTCGCTCAACTTCAACCCCGTGGAGGTCTTCGGCAGCAACCGCAACACGGCCGTCTCCCCGAACACCGACGGCACCACGGAGACACGGATGTCGAACACCTTGCCCCGCAGGCGCGCGTCGAAGCGGCCGTCCTGGGGCAGCCGGTGTTCGCCGATGTCCATGCCGGCCATGATCTTGATGCGGGAGAGCACGGGCGCGTGCAGCTCCATCGGGAAACTCTGGTGATCGAAGAGCACTCCGTCCACCCGCAACCGCACCTGAAGCTTGGTGGCCCCGGCCTCCACGTGAATGTCGCTGGCCCGGGAGAGAATGGCGGCCTCTATCAGTTCGTTCACCAGCGCCACCGCGGGCGCGTCCTCGCCCCCCCCGATGGGCGCGGCGCGCGCATCGGTCTGCACCACCAGCCCGGGCTCCACCAGCGCGGAGGCCGTCTCCAGCTCGTCCTTTTCTCCGTAGAAGCGCTGAATGCCGCGGTCTATCACCCTCAGATCGGCGCGCGCGGGCTGTATCTCGCGCCCGGTGATGCGGCGCAACTCGTCGAGCTTGAGAATGTCGTCGGGATTCACCATCGCCACCACCAGCTTGTTGCCGACCAGCTGCATGGGCAACACCTGAAGGCGCGTGGCGTCCCGGCGCGGCAACAACTCGAGCGCCGCGTCGTCCACGTACAGGTTCAGTTCCGTCACCACCGGCACGGGGTCGCCGGACATATTCTTCTCCCCCTGCAACCGGCCCTGGGGCCGGGGATTCAAGGCCTCCTCAGGCCCGATATACCACCTCGCCCATCACCATGGTCGCCTTCACCTCCAGCTCCGGCGAGAGCAACACCACGTCCGCGTCCTTCCCCGCCTCCAGGCTGCCCTTCCGGTCGGACACGCCGATGGAGCGCGCGGGGGTGAGGGTGGCCATCTGGATGCACTGGCTCACCGGCCGGCCGGTGAACTTGGCGATATTGCGGACCGCCCGGTCCATGGTGAGGCAGCTCCCTGCCAGGGTGCCGTCCGCCAGTCTCACCGCACCCTCCTTGACCACGATCTTCTGCCCCCCCAACTCGTACTCGCCATCGGGCATACCAGCCCCGCTGATGGCGTCTGTAATCGCCACCGCGCGGTCCGGCCCCTTGAGGCGAACGATGAGGTCCACGGTGGCCGGATGCAGGTGAACGCCGTCGGAGATGAACTCCGCGTAGATCTCGTCGTGCAGTAACACCCCGCCGACCGTCCCCGGCTTGCGGTGGTGAAGGGGACCCATCTGATTGAAGGTGTGGGTGGCGTGATTGAGGCCCAACTTCACCGCCTCCGCGACCTCCTCGTAGCTGGCGTCGGAGTGCCCCACCACTGCGGCCGCGCCGCGGCTGCGCGCGTAGGCGATCACTTCCTTGTTCTCCTCGATCTCGGGCGCGAGGGTGATGGCCTTGATGTTGCCCAGGGAGAAGAAGTCCTTGTAGTCCCCCGCCTTCGCCGTCCGCACGTACTGCTCCGGCTGGGCGCCCTTCTTGCTCTTCTCGATATAGGGGCCCTCCAGGTGCACGCCCAGCGGCCGCGCCGCGTCCGGGGAGGGATTCTGCTGGTATTCGTGCACCGCCTTGACGGAGGCCATGATCGCCTCCGCGCTGGCTGTGAGCGTGGTCGGGCAGAACGAAGTGACGCCCCGGGTGACGAAGAACTTCGCCATTCCCGCGATCGCCTCCACCGTTCCATCCATGGTGTCGTGTCCCGCGCTGCCGTGGACGTGGACATCGATATAGCCCGGCGCCACGATCAGCCCGGAGGCGTCTATCACCTCGCACTGCTCGCCGGCCGACACCCCGGGCCCTACGGCCGCGATCTTGCCGTCCTCGATCAACACCTCCGCTTGCTCGAACACCTCCAGAGGAGTTACCACTTTACCGTTCTTGATGACCTTCTTCACTGCTTTTTGTCCTTTCCGCCGGACCCTCAACGGAGGGCCGCTGCGAGTACCGCACTCTCGGCTTGTCCGACGCACTTTACGGCCAAACCGATGCTTTGCTGCCTTCCTTTATTTCCCCAGCCGCTTCACTTGACGAGCGGCCTCTCTACTATCTCATCCCCGGCCTGCGCCAGCCTGGTGCGGAACACCTCGGCCAGCGCCGGGGAACCCTGAACCCGCATGTCGGTGTTGTGTGCGGGGTCGTCGTCGTTCTCCCATCGCTCATTCCACCAGGAAAACCCGATCACCCGCGGCCACCTGTGCCCCAATATGTCGTCCAGCGCGGCCGCGGCCCATTGGTCCTCGGAGACGAGCGCATTCCCCTTGGTGCAGCCGAACTCCGCCACGATCACCGGCTTGTCCGGGGCGAGCGCGTCCAGCCTCCGATAGCACGCATCCATCAATTCCCGGAAACTCGGCGCGTCGTCGGAGTCCGGCTCCTGCGGCCCATAGGCGCTCACCCCTATCCAGTCCACGAACTCGTCGCCGGGGTAGTAGTTTTCGAGCCGGTTCCACGCCTCCTCGGGGTCGTCCCTGCTGTCCACGTGAAAAACCCAGGTGATGTTATCCGCCCCCTCCTTCTTCATCACGGTCACGATCCTGCGGTAGGCCGCCGCGAAGCGCTCCGGCCCGTCGGGCTTGGAGGGATCGCCATATCCCCCCAGTCTCCCCGCGCCATGGTGTTTTCCGTTCCACGGGAACCACTGCCCGTTGCACTCGGTGCCGTACTCCACGATCAGGGGCGTGCCGAACTCGCGCGCCCGCCGCGCCCACCGCCGAAGCAGCGCGTCGCACTCGCCGGAGATGATCCTCTCGACCGTGTACTTGCCCTGGCTGTTGTCCTCCCCTCTCAGCATCAGGCGAATGAAGGGCACCGCGCCCGCCGCGCGGATGAACTCTGCGGTCTTCCACGGAAATTCCGGGCTTCGATACCAGTTGTTGGAGAAGTAGACCCATGCCACCCGCCGGCCCACCGTCCTCTCATACGACGAGATGTCGGCAGGGGTGATGTCGTCCTCCTCCCCGGTCTTTCCTCCGGGGTAGACCCCGTGGTAGAGTTTGCCCGCCGGGGGCGCGGCTATCCGTTTCATCGGCATCTCCCGCGCGGGCGCGCGGCAGGCCCCCGCCCACAGGCAGGCGGCCAGCAGAATCGTCTTCGCGATCATACCCGCGTCAACACGCATGTTTCCTCATTTCCCCTTCGGCGCCAGAATCGCTTCCGTCAGGCTCTCGGCCCGGTAGGACACCGCCTCGGTCTCGATGCCGCGAATGGCTACGGTCCGCACTTCGAGCATGGGCCGGTGCCACACCTCCAATCCCCTCGTCTCCAGTTCTGCCTTCTCCTCGGGCGTGAGCGTCACCGCGCCGCAGGGCGTGCGGTGGAGCAATTCCTGTTTCACCTCCGGCGGAATCCCCTCCCCTCGCATCATCTGCTGCGCCTTCTCCGAGGCCGTGGAGGGATCGTTCACCACCACGCGGTCGATCAGGTCCTCCGCCCGCACCGCCGCGCCATCCCTGGCGAAGGAGACCGCCTGCTCGATGCTGCGCAGATAATCGGCCACCCGATACCCCGCGGTCAAGAGCAGGTTGTGCGGGTTGCACACCAGCGTCACCCGCGCCCCGCGCTCCCGGGCCGCCTGCAGTTCATCCCACAGCCCGGCCAGCAGGAAGAAGGTGTAGGTGCTCTCGTGCGCGTTCCCCGGCGGGATGACGATCCCGCCCTCCGGCTTCAGCCTCCGCAACACATCCACCAGGAACGGGTTGACGCGGGGGGCGCGCGGCCGCACCTCCTTGAAAACCCAGTCATTGTTGAAGGGCTGATCCAGGGGCCCGTGTTCCACCTCGGCCGAATACCAGTCCACCACCTTGGCCGCGGCCAGCTTCGCGGCCTCCGCCTCCGGGGATTCCTCAGGCGCGTCCGGCAACATGAAGTTGGGGACCATGTCGCCGTACTCCAGCCCGTTGGGGCCGTTCCCCTTCGCCAGCAGCACGCGGTTGATCCCGCCGACCACCTTTCGGCCTCCCGCGTGCTTGGTCACCAGGGTGACCTTGTCGAAGGACATGGGAATCACGATGCCCCGCGGGGAGGCCTTCATCGCCCTTTCGAGCAGGCGAGAGCCGCACAGGTAGGCGTCCTGGTCAATCGCCTGCAATCCCTTGCGATAGGCGCCCGCGTGCATCATCACCGCCGCATGGAGGAGGTTCTGCACGCTGGCCCGCGGCAGGGAGGCCAGCCCCCGCGCCACCAGCTCCCTGTCCACCGCCGCGCCGGCCGCGGCCATGAACTCCTTGAATCCCTCCAGGGTGCTCCTCGCCTCCGGGTGGGCTGAGACGGCGGCCTCCACCAGATCCGTGAACGCGCTCTCCGCGGTCTTGTCCCCGAGGTCCTTTGGCAGGCGGCTGTTGGTGACCGAATAGACGGCCGGGTCGGCCAGCCCGCCGCCCAACAGATTCATCGTGTCGCCGGGGATGATGGGCCAGTAGCCGAGATACCGATACAGGTCCCAGCGGATTCTTGCCGAGTGTCCCCCCTCGTCAATCGGGTTGGCCACCGCGGCCACCGTGTACCCCTGATTCAGCAGGGCGCGCGTGACCGCGGCCGCGCCGTGCCCGCCGCCGGGCACCACGAAGTCGAACTCGCCAAACGATTGGTAGTGCGCGCGGACCTCGTCAATCGCGGGCACCGCGAATGCTGACGACATGGCTGAAATCTCTACCTCCTGGCCTGAGGTGGGCTCCGCCACGTGAAAGTGCCGGAATTGTTAAAATACCACGGGCCTCCGGAAATCCCTGCCCGCGCCATGTCCCCGGAGCACCCGAAATGCCTGCGGTTCCTGCCTCTGGAGGCGCGCTCCTCCCCGCGACAGGAATGCCGGCCTCCGGGGCGTATTGTACCGCCATGCCTCTTCACGTCTTGCTCACCGGAAACGCCTCGGAGGAAGACCGCGCGCGCCTCCGCGCGGTCGGCCCCGGGCTGGAGGTGATGCGGGCGGGGAGCATGGATGAAGCCCTCTCCCTGGCCCCGCGGGCCGAGGTGGTGCTGGCCGGCCGCTGGTCGGACGAGCTATGGCAATCGGCCCCAAGCCTGCGGTGGGTGCAATCCGGGGGCGCGGGGGTGGAGCGATTCCTCACCCCCGGCTTCATCGCCAGCCCCATCATCCTCACCAACGCCGCCGGCGTCTACGCCATTCCCATCGCCGACCACGTGCTCGCGCTCATGCTCGCCCTTTCCCGCCGGCTTCCGCTGCACTTCCGCAACCAGCAGCAGCGCAAGTGGGAGTGGGACGGCGGAGACGAGCTGAACGGCAAGCGCCTGGGGATCGTCGGCCTCGGGGGGATCGGGAGCGAGGTCGCCAAGCGCGCCCGCGCCTTCGGCATGAGAGTGATCGCCACCCGCCGCCGCCCCGACCGGCCCTCCCCCTTCGCCGACGAGGTGCGCGGGGCCGACGCCCTTCCCTGGCTGCTGGCCGAGTCTGACTACGTTGTTCTCTGCGCGGCCCTCACCCCGGAGACGCGCCATCTGATAGGCGAGCCCGAACTCGCCGCCATGAAGCCCACCGCCCGCCTCGTCAACGTGGGCCGGGGCGGCCTGGTGGACGAACCCGCGCTCATCCGGGCGCTGCAGGCGGGCCGGATCGCGGGCGCGGGCCTGGACGTGACCGAGGAGGAACCCCTTCCGGCCGACTCGCCGCTGTGGGGCATGGACAACGTCATCATCACCCCCCACTCCTCCGGCTCCTCCCCCCGCTCCCACGAGCGCCTCATGGACCTCTTCTGCGAAAACCTCCGTCGCTGGCTCGCGGGCGAGGAACTGCTGAACGTGGTGGACAAGGAGGCTGGTTACTGAGCCGCCGACCGATGGAGATCGCCGATGGTTACTGCAGGGAAGTTATGATCGCCTCAAGCTCCGCCACCAGCCCTGGCAGATCACCCGTGACCACCTGCCACAAGATATCGAGATCTACCTGGTCATAGGCGTGTATCAGCCGATTGCGCATTCCGATCAGCTGCTTCCAGGGAATCTGAGGCTACCGCACCTGTTCTTCCGAGGGCACCCGGTTGGCCGCCTCTCCCGTGATCTCCACCAAGTGAGTCAGCGCAAGGGAAAGCATCCGATCGTGGTCCAAGTCTGAGCGACGTCTTCCCTCCGCCATCGCAATGGCTTCTCGAGCATGATCGCGCATTTGCCGGAGGGTGACGGAGAGATCACGGCGCGGCATACTGGACCTCTGCCTGATGGCGCACCTCATCGCGCAGATACGGACTGAGAAATCCCGGGGTGCTCAAATCCACCCTGCGGCCGATCAGCTCGGAAAGTTCGGCCTCGATCTCTATGAACGCGAGGCCGGGCGCGCGGCCAGGCTCGAACTCCACCAGCACATCCACATCGCTGTCTGGCCCGAAGTCATCTCGCAGCACGGACCCGAACAGCGCCAACCTCCGGATGTGGTGGCGTCGGCAGAAGTCGGCCAGCCTGGCGGAATCGAAGTTGATATGCGCGGCCATCATCCAGCACCATCCACAAGGGATTATACCACAGCCATCCAAGTGAGGAAGCGCAGACGTTTCACTCCACCAACACCAACCCGTAGTAGTTCTGCTCACACCCCTTGTCCCTCACCACCTCGATGGGGAAGCCGTTGGCGCGGGCGGTGGCGAAGACATCGATGCCCGCCGCCTCCATCGCCGGGCGGGCCTGGTGGGGGTATTCGCAGAACTGAAGGTTGCACTCGTCGCACAGGTCGCACGGGCCGGAGCCGAAGGCGAAGGCCTTGTGGTGGCCGGCGAGAAAGACCTCGCGCTCCAGGTCGGCGACGACGTGCTTGACCGAGCGCCACTCTCCCTCCCCGGGGCAGTGCACCAGGATAGCGACCGAGTACTCGTCCAGCATCCTGCGCGTGGTCTCCGGGGTGGGCGAATAGGGCGGGCAGGTGAGCCGCCGCCCATACCCCCCGCACCCGAACTGGCACTTCAGCCGCACCCAGGTGGCGGTGACCACCGTCTCCGGAGAAATCACCTTCGCCTCCGCCGCCCCCAGCCGGCGCGCGGCGTCGAGCCAGCGCTTGAAGGATGTGGGCTGATGAGACATCTGAGCGCCTCCTGCCTATCTCCTACAGCAACCTGCGGAACTCCTCCCGACTTACTCGAAGATCAGCGATGATAGCGCGTAGCGTCCCCGGCTTGATGGTCTTGCCAGAATGCATGGGGATGGTGACGCGAGCGCGATCTTCTCGTCGTGCGTAGACAGCGTGGCCGCCTACCTGGTGACGAAGTTTGAAGCCCAGCTTCTCCGCGACGCGAGCGACCTGACGAGCAGTGACTGCAGGCAGCTTCGGACTCACGCGGCGACCTCGACGGGCTTAATCAGAAAATCCTCCACGGGAGCGGGTTCTCCGTCGAGCTTGAGGCTTTCCAAATACGCCTGAATGGCCTCGCGTATGTTCTCGATTGCTTCCTCCAGGGTGTCGCCTTGTGTATGGCAACCCCTGAGCGCGGGACAGAACGCGTGGTATCCCCCGCCCTCTTCAGGCTCCAGAATCACGGTGTAGCGCAGTTTCTCCATCTGCGTTGCCCTCCATCAGCTGAATCCATTATACCACAGCGCCTGGCGGTCCGATGGGTGTAAGTGTCTCCTACCAATGCCACTGGGTGTGAAATACGCCCCCTCCGGCCAAAGAAAAAGCTCCCGGCAACGACCTACTCTCCCACGGCCTTGTGGCCGCAGTACCATCGGCGCTGGAGGGCTTAGCTTCTCTGTTCGGAATGGGAAGAGGCGTTTCCCCTCCGCTATGGTTACCGGAAGCAAAACGTGTGGGCGAAAGCATCCGCCCGTGATGGGCATAGTCGTGTGAGCCGTGGGGTGCGAACTCTCGCGGTGTTGGATCCGCTCTCTGGAAGGGGTCTAAGCCCTCGGCCGATTAGTACCGGTCGGCTGAACGTGTCGCCACGCTTACACCTCCGGCCTATCAAGCAGGTAGTCTCCCTGCGGCCTTACCCGGTTAACCCGGTGAGAGGTCTAGTCTTGGAGGGGGCTTCGCGCTTAGATGCTTTCAGCGCTTATCCCGTCCCGACATGGCTACCCAGCATTTGCCTCTGGCGAGACAACTGGTACACCCTTGGTCGGTCCACCGCGGTCTTCTCATACTAGCGGCAGCTCTCCTCAGACCTCTTACGCCCACGACGGATAGGGACCGAACTGTCTCACGACGTTCTGAACCCAGCTCGCGTGCCGCTTTAATGGGCGAACAGCCCAACCCTTGGGACCTTATCCAGCCCCAGGATGCGACGAGCCGACATCGAGGTGCCAAACCTCCCCGTAGCTGTGAGCGCGCGGGGGAGATAAGCCTGTTATCCCCGGGGTAGCTTTTGTCCGTTGTCGACGGCCGTTCCATCCCGAACCGCCGGGTCACTAGGTCCGACTTTCGTCTCTGCTCGAGCCGTCGCTCTCGCAGTCAAGCTCCCTTGTGCCCTTACACTCGAAGTGCGATTTCCAACCGCACTGAGGGAACCTTTGAGCGCCTCCGTTACCTTTTGGGAGGCGACCGCCCCAGTCAAACTACCCACCTGATACTGTCCCGACACCCGATCAGGGCTACGGTTAGAATCCCAGAGAATCGAGGGTGGTATTCCAAGGTCGCCTCCGCCGAGGCCGGAGCCCCGGTTTCACCGGCTCCCACCTATCCTCTGCACGACCCGCCAAGATCCAATACCAGGCTGCAGTAAAGCTCCACGGGGTCTTTCCGTCCAGTCGCGGGTAGCTTGCATCTTCGCAAGCGCTACAATTTCGCCGAGTCCCTCGCCGAGACAGCGCCCAGATCGTTACGCCATTCGTGCAGGTCGGAACTTACCCGACTAGGAATTTCGCTACCTTTGGACCCTTAGAGTTAGGGCCGCCATTCACCAGGGCTTCGGTTTGGAGCTTCGTCCGCCTTGCGGCGGACTAACCCCGCCCCTTAACCTTCTGGCATTGGGCAGGCGTCAGCCCCTATACTTCGCCTTGCGGCTTAGCAGAGACCTGTGTTTTTGGTAAACAGTCGCCTGGGCCTATTCACTGCGGCCTCTCGCCACCCATGGGGAGCATGGTTTGCAAGTTACCTCGCGCCCCACGTCTCCATGGGCCAAGAGGCGCTCCTTCTCCCGAAGTTACGGAGCGAGATTGCCGAGTTCCTTAGCGAGGGTTCTCTCGCGCGCCTGGGCATCCTCTGCCCACCTACCTGTGTTGGTTTGCGGTACGGGCACTGGAAGACTCGCTAGAGGCTTTTCCTGGCCGCCGGTTACGTCAGTTCGCTTTGCTCGAAAGCTCCACTCCTCCCAGCTCCGGAATCTGCTCCGACGGATTTGCCTGTCGGAATTCCTCGGCCGGGAACGCGCCAATCCAATCGCGCGCTGACACACCCGGCGACGTCCCCCCTTCGCGTCTTTATCGCCTTCCAGTGGCGCCGGAATATCAACCGGCTGTCCATCGCCTACGCCTTTCGGCCTTGGCTTAGGCCCGGCTAAGCCCAGGAGGACGAACCTTGCCTGGGAAACCTTAGGTTTTCGGCGAGAGAGATTCTCACTCTCTTTTTCGCTACTTATGCCGGCATTCGCACTTCCACGCGGTCCACGGCTCCTTACGGTACCGCTTCGCTCCTGCGCGGAACGCTCCCCTACCATCCCCAGCCTCCCGAAGGAGACGGGAATCCGCAGCTTCGGTATCGAGCTTGAGCCCCGTTATATTTTCGGCGCAGCCCCACTAGACCAGTCCGGTGTTACCCGTTGTTTAAAGGATGGCTCCTTCTAAGCCAACCTCCTGGTTGTTTGTGCGAGACCACTTCCTTTCCCACTTAGCTCGATTTAGGGACCTTAGCTGGCGGTCTGGGCTGTTTCCCTCTCGACTGTGAAGCTTATCCCCCACAGTCCGACTCCCGGGCTTTGACTCACGGCATTCGGAGTTTGATTGGGTTTGGTACCGGGTTGAGCGGCCCTAGCCCATTCAGTGCTCTACCTCCGTGAGTGACCACCCGAGGCTAGCCCTAAAGCTATTTCGGGGAGAACCAGCTATCTCCAGGTCCGATTAGCGTTTCACTCCGACCCACAGCTCATCCAAGCCGTTTTCAACCGACACTGGTTCGGGCCTCCACGAGGGATTAGCCTCGCTTCACCCTGGCCATGGGTAGATCACCTGGTTTCGGGTCTGCCCCCAGCGACTGAGCGCCCTATTAGGACTCGGTTTCCCTGCGGCTCCGGACCAGAGGCCCTTAACCTTGCCACTGAGGACAACTCGCCGGCTCATTATGCAAGAAGCACGCCGTCACCCGGTCAAGTCCCCCGAAGGAGACGAGACATCGGGCTCCGACCGTTCGTAGGCACACGGTTTCAGGTTCTATTTCACTCCCCTCACGGGGTTCTTTTCACCTTTCCCTCACGGTACTAGTTCGCTATCGGTCAGAGACAGTGTTTAGCCTTAGGAGATGGTCCTCCCAAATTCCCACAGGATTCCACGTGCCCCGTGGTACTTGGGTGCCGGACCCAGGAAGTCGCCACGCTTTCGCCTACCGGGCTCTCACCGTCTATGGCTGGCCGTTCCAGGCCAATTCGGCTAGCGAGACGATTTCTTACTTCCCGGCGGATCCTCAGCTCCGCCCGGTCCGGTCCCACGACCCCCGCGCCGCAACGACTGAGGCCTTATACACGACGCAGGTTTGGGCTGTTCCCGTTTCGTTCGCCACTACTCAGGGAATCGCTGTTGCTTTCTCTTCCTCGAGGTACTTAGATGTTTCAGTTCCCTCGGTTCCCTCCGGCGGGTTATGTATTGGCCCGCCGGTGACAGGACATGACTCCTGCCCGGTTTCCCGATTCGGGGACCCCCGGATCAAAGCTTGCTTGCAGCTCCCCGGGGCGTTTCGCTGCTGGCCGCGCCCTTCTTCGGCTGTCTCTGCCAAGGCATCCACCGCGCGCCCTTTGTAGCTTGACCCCTTCCAGACAGCAGATCCAAAGGGATCACCAAAGAGAGTTCGGCATCGCCAACTGGCTCTTCACGACTATGCAGTTTTCAAGGTTCGCTTGGGGACAGACGCAAACGGCGAGGGCGCCAGAGGCGCCCTCGCCGGACGACTCTCAGCTCCCTGGTGCTACCTATTCAGGATCGTGCTCGGACCGACGTTTTGCTGTCCTCCGATGTGCCACTCTTTCCGAGGGCGAAGGTTATTATACCCATACGCCATACCCGTGTCAAGCATTACACAACACTTCCTGTCTCTTATACACATCTGACGCTG
>WFSF01000239.1 GCA_015486155.1 Armatimonadota bacterium | reverse complement strand
GGGGGGATGGAGGGAGTGGTGGGGGTCTACGCCTTGCTGCTGCCGCTCTTCCTGCGGGGGGTGGAGGCGCTCTATCCGGCCGTGTACGCCGCGGTGGGGGAGGATTTCAGCCTCTTCACCCTCTTCCGCTTCGTGGTCTGTTTTGCGCTGCTGGTGGTGCCCACCACGTTGATGGGGGCGACGCTGCCGGTGGTGAGCAAGTTGATGGTGGAGCGGGAGTCGGCCCTGGGTATGAACGTGGGGCGCCTGTATGCGGTCAACACCTTCGGCGCGGTGGCGGGGGCGTTCAGCGCGGGATTCGTGCTCATCAAGCTGTTCGGCATCACCCACTCCACCCTGCTGGCCGCGGTCGCCAACTTCACGCTCGCCGCGGTCGCCCTGCTGATGAGCCGGCTCGCGGTGTTCGAGATGCGGCCGCGGGAGGCGGAGGCCCCTGCCCCGGGGGCCGCGGAGACGGATAGGCCGTCCCCGTTGAGCGCGGCCGACAAGGCCGTCCTGTTGCTCGCCTTCGTCGCCGGGCTGACCATGCTCGCGCTGGAGGTGGTGTGGACCAGGAGCCTGGTGCTGGTGCTCGGCTCCACCACCTATGCTTTCTCCGCCATGTTGACCGCGGTGCTGGTGGGGATCGCGGCGGGGGCGGCGGTCTTCTCCAGGTGGGCCGACCGGGTGCGCAACCGCGCCGCGCTGGTGGGGGTCCTGATGTTCTCCGCCGGGCTGTGCGCCGCGTTCGGCCCGGGGATCGTCAACTGGCTTCCCTATGCCTTCCTGCACATGGGGGACTGGATCGGCGGCAACTGGCCCCTCTACATCGGGATGCAGTTCATCATCTGCTTCGCGCTGGTGCTCGTGCCCACCTTTCTCTCCGGGGCGAGTTTCCCCATTCTGGTGCGCCTCTACTCCCACGGGATAGAGCGGGTGGGCCGCACCGTGGCCGACGTCTATTCCATCAACACCGTCGGCGGCATCCTCGGCTCCCTGCTGGGGGGATTTGTGCTGATCAAGTTCTTCGGGCTGGAGCGCTCCCTGGTGGCCGGGGCGCTGGGGTTGATGGCGGTGGGCGGGCCGGTGGCGATCGCGCTCGCCAGGCCCTGGCGCGCCTCGCTGCGCTGGGGAGTCGGGCTCTCCATGATCGCGGCGGTGGTCCTGCTCGGATTCCTCCACCCGCGCTTCGACGTCAAGCTGCTCTTCGGCGGATGGGGTCCCTATGGCGGCGGCTACTCCCTGGGCAATGCGGGCGGCACCACCATGGACATCACCGACCGCTACATGGAGAGGCTCCTCTACCACAAGGAGGGGGTGTCCTCGGCGGTGGATGTGCTGGAGACCGGATGGGGCGACAGGATCATATCCATCAACGCCAAGCCGGTGGCGACCACATATCTCTATGACATGCGGGCCCTGAAGATGCTGGGGCACCTGCCGGTGCTGATGCATCCCAACCCCAAGGACGCCCTGATCATCGGCCTCGGCGCGGGCGTCTCCATCGGCACCATCGCCTCCTATCCGAGCATCGAACATGTCACCGTGGTGGAGCTCTGCGAGGAGGTGCCCGGGGGCACCGCGAAATTCGCCAAATGGAACTTCGACGCGGTGAAGAACCCCAAGGTGAAGATCGTCATCAACGACGGGGCCAACTACGTCAAGGCCACCCGCAAGCAGTACGACATCATCAGCTCCGACCCCATCCACCCGTTCGTGCTGGGTACCGGCATCCTCTACTCCACCGACCACTGGCAGGTGTGCAAGGACCGCCTGCGGGAGGGCGGCGTCATCGCCCAGTGGATCCCCCTCTATCAGCTCTCCGCCTCCGACTTCGCCTGCATCGTTCGCAGTTTCATGAAGGTCTTTCCCAATGCCACCATGTGGTACAGCGGCATCGACGTGGTGCTGATCGGGGTCAAGGGCGACTTCAAGCTGGACCCAGACCGCATGGCCGCGCAGATGGCCGATCCCAAGATGAAGGCGGACCTCGCCTCCATGGGGGCCCACAGCGTCGGCGACGTGCTCGGCTGGTTCATCGCCGGGCCGGAGGAACTGCGCCAGATGACCGAGGGAGCGGCGGTGAACACCGTCGAGCGGCCGGTGCTGGAATACACCGCCCCGAAAGCGCTCCGGCTGGTTGGAGTCGCCTCCACCGTGCCCGCGTTGCTGAAGGCGGCGGGCGACCTGAGCGGAATCCGAGGCCGGGAGGCGCTGGAGGCCATCTCCACCAGGCCGCTCACCGCGCAGGAGATCATGGACGCCGCGACCATGAGAACGGCCAACCTGTGGATCATGCGCGCCCAGCTCCTGACCTCTTACGACTACCCCTTCAAGACGGTGGACGCGTGCCGCAATGCGCTGGCGCTTCGCCCCGGAGACAGATTCCTGAAGCGGGCGCTGGCCGACGCCCTGCTGGGCGCGGGGGATTCCCGGCAGGACGACTCCAACTTCGTCGGCTCCCTCATAGCCTATGACGAGGCCCGACGGCTGGATCCCGGCTGCGTCTCCGCGCTCACCGCGGCCGTCTTCTCGGCGCTCCAGATGAGTTCGGACGACATGCCCAGCCTGGTTCAAGGGCGCTGCTCCCCCTCGGGAGGGCCGCCGGATCCAAGCCATATGGAGCAGGCCTGGTACCGATTGCCTTTCGTCAACGTCAGCCCGGAGGAGTGGGCCCAGTTGACGCCGGTGAAGTACGCGCAGAAGATCCTCGATACCGCCACCCCGGCGGAGCGGGACATCTTCCAGGTGCGCGTCTACCAGGGGCTCGTCTTCCTCCTGGACCACGAGCCGGAGAAGGCCCGCAAGGCCTTCGAGCAGGCGGGCCGGTTCGGCGAGGACCAGCCCGGCCGGTGGAGCCAGGAATCCCCCACCATGCACGTCGGGCTGGGCATCGTGGCCATACACGAGGGCAACCGCGAGGAGGGATGGCGCCACCTCGACCGGGCGCTGGAGATTTCCACCGTCCCCATCTACACCCTGTACGACATAGTGGACTATGCCCTCGCATACGGAATCGCGCCCCAGGTGGCCCCCTATGCGCGCAGGATGGTGGCGGCCTCCTCGCGGGCCATCGCCAATGACCCCGGCCTTCCCACCTACTACCGCTACCGCGCGCTCGCCTATTCCGGACTCGGGGACAACGAGCGCGCGGCGCGCGACCGCGCCGTCGCCGACAGCCTCAGCCACTGGTGGCAGTGATGCGCGCGATTCATCGGCTCCGGGGCGGGCGAATCGCATGGCCGTGACCCGCGGAGAGGAGCGGCCGCGGCGCGCCCCCTCCCCGCGCCGCAGCGCGTTCGCACTCGCGCTCGCCCACGGCGTGAACGACATGTACATGGGGTTTCTGCCCGGCCTGCTCCCCCTGCTCACGGACCGGCTCGACCTCTCCCTCACGCGAGTGGGGGTGACCGTCACCACCATCGGCCTGGTCTCCAATTTCCTCCAGCCGGCCTTCGGCCATCTGGGCGACCGCGTGGGGAGACGAGCGCTGGTGGTGGCCGGCCCGATGGTGACCGCGCTTTCCATGTCCTGGCTGGGCCTGGTCCACAGCTACCAGGCGCTGTTGCTGGCGCTGGTGATCGGGGGAATTGGCAACGCCGTCTTCCACCCCGTGGCCGCCTCTCTGGCGGGAGGGGTGGCGCGCGGCCGCAGCAGCGTGATGGCCTTCTTCGTGGGCGGCGGCAACCTGGGATACGGAGCGGGGCCTCTGCTGATCATCGCCTTCGTGGGACTGTTCGGCGTGGAGCGCACCTGGCTCACCGCCGCCGTGGGGCTGGCGACGGCCGTTTTCGTGGCCGCTTCTGTTTCGCCCTCCGGCTCCGGGATCCATCCTCCACCTACGGCCGCGCCCGCAAAGGAGAGGAAAAGGCTCTGGGTGGGTCCCATGATACTCCTCTACCTGGTGATGGTATTGCGGGCCGCCGCCGCCATCGTCTTCGTCACCTTCGTCCCCCTGCTCTACGAGGGCAGGGGAGAACCTCTCGCCCTGGGGGGATTCACCCTCCTCGCCTTCAGCCTCGCCGGAGCCTCGGGCGGCCTGGCCGCCGGCGCCGTGGTTCCCTGGCTGGGGAGAAGGAGGATCACCGTATTGTCCATGGGGCTGGCCGCGGCCGCCTTCGTGTTTTTCCTCCACAGCCGCGGGCTCGCCGCCGGAGCCCTCACCCTGGCTCTGGGGGCCTGTCTCTTCGCGGCCCTGCCGGTCAACATCATGATGGCCCAGCAGTTGCTCCCCGCGCACGCCACCGCGGCCTCCGGCCTGGTGATGGGCGCGGCCTGGGCGCTGGGTTCGCTGGCGGCCACCGGCGTCGGCGCGCTGGCGGACCTGATGGGGAAATCCGCGGCCCCCGCGGACGCCCTGGCCCGGGCGATGGCGTGGAGCGTGGTTACTCTGCTCGCGGCCGCGCTGCTCGCCTTGCTCCTCCCCAGGCAGCTGGAGGCCGAAGCCCCCGCGGAGCCCTCGGGCGTGGAGTGAACCCCTAGTCCTTGCGCAGCAGGCCGCAGCGGAGACAGTGAGGGCTCTGCTTCTTTATCCCCTCTTCCCAGAACGTCCCCCAGTCGTGCGCCTCCTCCCCACACCGGCGGCAGCGGCAATTCTCGTCCGGGTCGTGCCGGGTGGCCCCGCAGCGGGTGCACACACACCCGTCCCACTCATGCCTCGTCTCCCCACACCTCCGGCATACGCACGGCTCCAGCGGGGAGTAGATATGCTCCCGCTCCGCGCCGCACCGCAGACAAACACATCCATCCCATTCGTGCCCATTGGCGCATGGCGATTCCATCGGCTCACCTCGATTCAACACCCATTTCCCCTCCACCTAATACATACGTTATCCAATTCCCCTCACCCTCCTGCACGCCCACTGGATGAGAGTCCCCCGTATCGCAGACCGCGGCCCTGCTGTAGGGCGGGTCGGTCGAACTTGACACGGAGAAGGCGGCGTTGGTAGAATCAGCGGTACAGTTTGGAGAGTGAGAGTTTATGCCTATCAGCATTGAGAAGTTGCGAAGCATCGCGCCCAGCCTGCCCCGGTTCCTGGAGTTCGAGCGGGAGGTGGAGGGTAGCATCCGCCAGGAGCACGTGGACCGGATCATCGCGCTCCAGGAGGCGAAGCGGGCGAGGGAACGGCGCGCCCGCAAGAAGCGGCTGCGCAAGATGCGCCAGATGCAGCAGCGGTGAATTTTCCCCCGTAGGGAAGGCAGAGACCGCGAGCCCCACCTGCGTGGGGCTCGCTCCGCAATCAGGGACAGACCATCGTGGACCCCGAGGCTCGCAGCCGATTGGAGACCGTGCTCCGTTTCTTCCAGGAGCACGACCTGGACGAACTGGTCATCGAGGAGAGCGATTTCAAGGTCAGGTTGCGCTCCTCGCGGGCCGTCCGGCCGCAGGTCTCCGCACCAACTCCCGCCGACCCGCCCCCCGAGGCCCCCGCGCGGCCGCGGGAGAGGCGCAAGGGAGGGCCGCGCACCGTGGCGGTGCGCTCTCCGCTGATCGGCGTGTTCTACCGCGCGCCCTCG